>NZ_JBDSMB010000175.1:0-5738 GCF_039916025.1 Flavobacterium sp. | reverse complement strand
TTATAAAAGGTTTATATTAATACTATTACAAACGTTATGAACATTACCGATAACAGAAATCTAGAAAAAGGATTTTTAGACATAGAAATCGATCCGCATCTCGATTTATTTGCGGAGATTGAGCGTCTAAAGAAACAGAAAAATGCAGTCATACTCGCCCACTATTACCAGGAACCCGACATACAGGACGTGGCAGATTTTATTGGCGATAGTCTTGGGCTGGCACAACAGGCAAGCAAGACGGATGCCGACATTATCGTATTTGCCGGTGTACACTTCATGGCCGAAACAGCCAAGATTTTAAACCCATCCAAAAAGGTTTTGCTGCCCGATTTAAAAGCGGGTTGTTCCCTGGCCGATAGCGCACCGGCGCCCTTGTTCAAAGCGTTCAAAGACAAACATCCCGATCACCTGGTGATATCCTACATCAACTGCAGCGCCGATATCAAGGCTTTGAGTGATATCATCTGCACCAGCAGTAACGCAGAAAAAATAATTGAAAGCGTACCGAAGGATCAACCGATCCTTTTTGCTCCCGATAAAAACCTGGGTGCCTGGCTCAATAAAAAATCAGGAAGGGATATGCTATTGTGGAATGGAGCCTGTATGGTACACGAGATATTCAGCCTTGAAAAGATAACTAAATTAAAGATCCGACATCCGAAAGCAAAACTGATCTCACACCCTGAATGTGAAGAGGCGATATTGCGTGTATCGGATTATATAGGCAGCACCACGCAGTTATTAAAATATTCCGAAACAGATACTGCCACAGAATACATTGTTGCCACAGAAACAGGCATACTGCACCAGATGCAGCAGAACAGCCCATACAAGACCTTTATACCGGCACCGCCCACCAACAGCTGTGCCTGCAACGATTGCCCGCATATGAAGCTGAATACCCTGGAGAAACTCTATTTATGCATGGAGTATGAGCAGCCGGAAATTTTAATGGATGAAACATTACGATTGGCTGCCAAAAAACCGATGGATAGAATGATGGACATAAGCAGGGCGGCCGGGCTGATCGGTTAAATAAAGGGTATAAACTTGGTTAAAGTTGTATGCTAAAATCTACCGGCTTAATGCTGGCCAGGCAAAACTAACACCCGTTAGAGTTTATGTTTTTCAAACTTTATCTGACTGGGGTAACAGTATGGTAACAGTATGGTGATAGTATGGTTACTATTATGAAACAATGCAGCAGCCCTATTCACAAGGTAAAATATGGCCAGGTGTTGGGCTATTAATTGAGATAGAATTAGACAAACTCTAAAGGCCTTATCGGCGTTCGAGTCTTACTCTCGCTGCGACATTCTTCATCGTATAAAAATTACTGAATTCAAAGATAGGATCGGCGTTCGGCAATTTTGGCTTGACGGAATAACCATTGGGCTGTAATGCTAATTCCAGCTTCAGTCTTTTGTTAATGGAATTCTTTCGGCCCGGTTTTCAATTTTAAAATTTAATTTTAACAAATTTAAAAATCGTAATTCATGAATTTTGAAAAATTAGTTCCCAATGTTTTTTATATCAATATTGGTGACGGTTTGAAATTTTTTATCGATTGTTTGAATTTCACTATTGCACATGATGAAATAAAATCTAGCCAACCATTTTGTGTATTGGAAAAAGATGGATTATGTGTAAACCTTTTTGAAAACGCAGCGCTTGCTAAAGAACATAACCCTGAATTCAGGTTAGTGACCAAAAATATTGATGAAGTTTATGAAAAAATTTCTAAATCTCATCCCGAATTTCTTCATCCGAACCTGAAAGAAATTACTCTTCGTCCCTGGGGCGCAAAGGAATTTGCAATTAAGGATAAACAATTGGGAGTTGTTATTCAACAATGGTAAAACAACCTCAGGTAATTTTGCTTAAAAAGAGTACCTTACTATTCAATTAAAATGAATAGTATGAAAATAAATAAGTTTATAAAATTCTTTTCAATTTTTGTGATGCTCCAATTCACAACGACAGTCTTTGCCCAAAAAAAATCAGACACAACTGCTATTCAAAATATACTTCTGGAAGAAATTGTTTCATGGAATAAGGGAGATGCTGAAATGTACTCGCGCCACTTTGCGGAAGACGGTACCTTTACAAATATTATGGGAGTGTTTGCAGTCGGTCATAAAATTTTTCAGGAAAAGCATGATCAAATTTTCAAAACAGTTTTTCTCGGAACTGAATTGAAACAAGAAGTTGTTTCCCTCAAATTCGTCCATCCCAATGTGGCAACTGTAGAGACTATTGGATGGGTATCCGGATTTAAAAATGGACCTATGAAAGGAACGACTCTTGATGATAAAGGACGGCTTAGGGTACGTCTCTTACAGGTAATGGTAAAAGACCGGAAGGATTGGAAAATTGTGACGTATCACAATGTGGATATAAAACCGGGAGTGCCTGCCCCAGAACCGCAATAGCGCTATTTGTTTTGCCTGTTCAGCGTAACAAAGATTTTAATCAAATTTCGTGAAAGAATATCAATTTGAATACACCAAAATAGTGGACACTATTTCGGTGGGTGTATTGGCAATTGTAACATTTATGTTAAGCGAAATTGTAGGAGTATATTTAAAACTAAATTTACTTCTCACATTAATTGCAAGTTTTGCCTTAGCCTATTTATTATTCCAGGCTATAAAAAGAAAGGCAGTGCGTTCTTGTATGGCTAGACTGGATGAAATGTCTGTTGAGTTTGAATTTGCCGGTGAAATAAAAATTATAAATTTCAATGACCTGATTTCTTTTAAGGATTTTAATGGGAGAACAGGACCGGTTTTATATTTAAAAACAAAATCTGAAAAGTTTAAAATATTCGCACACAACGCCTTTTGCAAAGCAGACGATTTTAAAATATTTTGTGACGACACCATAAGGCAACTTGATAAGTATAAAGGATCAAATAATCTGGCATTAATTCACGAAGGTTCAATATTTAATAAAAAATGAAGGTTGTATTTTTTAATCGGCGAAACGTTTATTTATATCCTTGCCTTTTTTATGACAAATACGTAAATATTTGTAATAGGCGGGATAAGCCCAAACCGCCAAATCCTGCACGATAGCGGCCTACTCTAAAATAATTGTGAGAAAGATTTGAGAGCCTATTAAATTGATGAGCTAACTGCTAATTCCACCTCATTAAATTGCTATGAAACAAATGGTATTATTAAGCTTCTTGATGTATGTGTCTTTATTTTCATACGGCCAGAAAGCGGGGCTCAGAGAAATAACCCCAGAAGATTTGCAGAAGATAAATGAGGAGATAGAAAAGAAAATTCCATCATTGACACAAGAACTAATTAGAAGTAAGAGTTCAAAGGATGAAATAGAGTTTTCAATCGACACATTTCGAATAAGACAAATTGCAGCAAAAAAAATCAGTATTAATTATTCCACGTCGGGAATGAACCGAATTATAGTAGAAATGACAGAGTCCTATAAAAAGTTGATGAACAAGTATTACAATAAACTTTTAAATAGTTTCGAGCGGAAAGATAGGGCAACATTAGTGGCAGCACAAAAGGGCTGGCTTATATATAGAGAGGCAGAAACCAAATTGATACATTTAGTAAATAAAAAAACCTATACTGGCGGAGGAACAATGTATTCAACTATCGCAACAGAATTGTATTCAGATTTAGTACTGCAAAGGACGCTTGAAATTTTTAGATACTACAAAGACATAGCAAGCGCTAAATAGGTCTGCGTTCGGAAATTAACGCTTTAACAGATAGTTAATAAGTAGCAAGTGTCAACTTTTTCGGGACGAGTCATATTTCATTTAGTAACATGTCCGAGCTCGATACCAGTCATTCCCCAACCGCTTAAAGCCTGGACTTGTTTTTAAATTTTTATAAGTGCTGGTTGCAGTAAAGGGATTTATCTTACAAAAATTATACACCCCTTACAATGGCTTCCAACTCATTTTTATTTGAAGTAAAACGGTAGCCTTTAGATAGACTCACGTTGTATGCCATGCAAAAAAAGAACGACTAATTTTAAATCAATATGAAAAAAAAAATCATTGATAAGTTCCCCTTTGTTTCATACGAAAAAAAAACGTATGAGATTACAGAAATGCAGACACGTTGCCGGCTTTTTTTTGAATGGATGAATACACGCAGAACCGTTCGCGATTTTTCGGATAAATACATTCCAGAAAATATAATTGAAAATATCCTACTTTCTGCATCCACGGCACCTTCGGGCGCACACAAACAACCATGGACATTTTGTGTAGTAAAAGATCCCGAAGTGAAAAAGCAAATCCGCGTTGCAGCCGAAAAAGAAGAAAAGGAAAGCTACGAAACAAGAATGACAGATGAATGGCTAAGGGATCTACAGCCTATTGGAACTGATTGGCACAAACCTTTTTTAGAAACCGCACCGTATCTAATTGTTGTTTTCAAAAGAAGCTATGAACTGGAAAGCAATAATTACAAACATCAAAATTATTATGTAACGGAAAGCTGCGGTATTGCCTGCGGATTTTTACTTACTGCAATTCACGATGCCGGGTTGGTTGCATTAACGCATACACCAAGCCCAATGAATTTTCTATCCAAAATTTTAAACCGTCCCGAAAACGAGAAACCTTTTTTGTTAATTCCTGTTGGTTATCCGGCTGATGAGTGTTGGGTTCCGGATTTGCAAAGAAAAAGCATTTCAGAAATCTGCGTTTGGATTTAAACTGCCGAAAGAACAACATTTGTAGGTGACCGATGGAATTTTAATCGGCAGTGCATCTTATCATCCTCTTTTGTAACTTTCAGCAACATATTCCAGCTATACGATCGCCGCAAACTCGGTGACTGTATGGAATTTAATATTAGAAAAAATGGCGCAAGAGAATTTGTTAAAAATAGCCATGGCCCAATTTGCGCCTGTATGGTTATGCAAAAACAAAACGATTGACAAAATAAAATCTTTACTAGTTGACGCTGGCACCGAGAAATGTGATCTTATTGTATTTGGAGAGGCGTTCTTGCCCGGTTATCCATTTTGGCTATCTCTAACTAATGGAAGCGAATTCAATTCTATCATCCAAAAAGAACTACATGCCCATTACATTCGCAATTCTGTCCAAATCGAAAATGGTGACTTAGTTGAAATCTGCAAGCTATCAAAAGAATATGCTATTGCAATTTATCTAGGAATAATCGAACGCGCAAAAGACCGTGGCGGTCATAGTTTGTATTGTTCATTGGTTTATATTGATGCCAATGGAGAAATTAAATCGGTTCACAGAAAAATGCAACCAACTTATGAGGAAAGATTAACCTGGGCCGCTGGTGATGGGAATGGTTTGCAAGTTCATAATCTAAAACAGTTTTCTATTGGCGGTTTAAACTGTTGGGAAAACTGGATGCCGCTTACCAGAACAGCACTTTATGGATTGGGAGAAAATTTACATATAGCTGTCTGGCCCGGATCCGCACACAATACTTTTGACATTACAAAATTTATAGCGAAGGAATCGCGCTCGTTTGTTGTATCTGTATCGAGCTTAATGCAAATTGAAGATTTTCCTGCAGATACACCTCATGTAAAAGAAATTTTAAAGAATGCTCCTAAAATTCTGGCAAATGGAGGCTCTTGTATAGCAGGGCCAGATGGTGAATGGATAGTTGCACCAGTAGTCGAAAAAGAAGGGCTTATAGTAAGTACAATAGATTTTAATAGAGTATTGGAAGAGCGCCAAAACTTTGATCCTGTTGGAC
>NZ_JBDSMB010000174.1:0-26154 GCF_039916025.1 Flavobacterium sp. | reverse complement strand
TCGTTAAAAATGGTGGTTGTAGCTCAGCTGGTTAGAGTATTGGTTTGTGGTGCCGAGGGTCGCCGGTTCGAACCCGGTCAGCCACCCTTAACTAAAAAGTCCTGATTCGTCAGGACTTTTTTTGTTTTTATAAGTTGCAAACCAGATTATTAATTTGCAATAGGTTCAATCCATTTACTTTCACTTTCGGTTGCATCCAGTATGTCAACATCGAAAATCATATTAAAATGATTGGCTACTTTAAAGGCATCTTCTTTATTATCGGTTTTATAAAATGTCAGGTATTTGTTATTTGCATAAAACAAATTCAGTAAAATTATATCACTTTGTATCGTTGTTTCTGCAGTGATGACTCTAACTGTTTGGTTTTGTTTGGTTTTAAAAACAGAAACATATTCAAATTTTGGACAATCCTGCCATTTTCCAAAATGAATTCCTAAGACAGATTTGATTATTCTATACTTTTTATCAATAAAATTGATTTCGGTACCTTCAGTTGATAATAGGTTTAAGCCAATAACAGCGAATATAGTTCCTAAAACCATATTACTGAACATGGCCACACTTATCCCAGCGAGCATGATTACAAAACCAAAAAACTTTTTTGGAAAAGGCACTTTTTTTAAATAAATGATATTATCCATGTCTTATGTTTTACTTCCCATCCGTTTTATCAACCACTAATTTGTCAGGACGATTAGCAATTTCCCAGGCAATGGCAAAAGCATATTTGGTTCTGGTGGTTAAAGCGTCGAATTCTATTTTGCTTACTTCGTCTGTTGGTTTGTGGTAATCTTCGTGTTCACCACTATAAAGGAAAACAACAGGAATTCCCTTTTTGGCAAAGTTATAATGGTCAGAGCGATAGTAATAACGGTTTGGGTCGCTTTTATCGTTGTATTTATAGTCAATGGTTAAGAACTTGTTTTTCTTATTCACATCTTCGCATAACTTATATAAATCGCTTGATAAATAATCTGAGCCAATCAGATAAATATACTTGTTGCTGTTTTCGTGAAATGGATCGCGTCTTCCAATCATATCAATATTAACATCGGCAACCGTATTGGCTAACGGAAACAAAGGATTTTGAGTATAATAGCGCGAACCATGCAAACCGTGTTCTTCACCTGTCATGTGCATAATTAAGATGGAACGTTTAGGGCCATGGCCTTCGTTTTTAGCTTTCTGAAAAGCAGCTGCAATTTCCATAATAGCAACTGTTCCTGAGCCATCATCATCAGCACCATTATAAATTTCGTCGCCTTTCATGCCGACATGATCATAATGCGCTGAAACAACCACGATTTCTCCCGGTTTTTCCGAACCTTCAATAAAAGCCCAAATGTTCTCTGAATCGGGAAGGCCTTCATTGCGTTTTGCATTTAGAAAGGCAGCCGGAATATGTTGGTAATAATCGGTAGCGCCTTTTGGAAAACCAATACCATGTTTTTTGTAGAAATCAATGATGTAGCGACCTACTTTTTTCTGACCTTCACTTCCGGTGTCGCGTCCCTGCATTTCATCAGAAGCAATTACTGTTAAGTTGGTTCGTAAATCATCAATTGAAATGTTTTTGATATAATCATTTGTAAAAGGTGAAATCGAAGATGAAGAAGAAGATTCTACTTTTGTAGGCGCAACTTTTTTGGTTGAACAGCTTATAAATAGAAGCGGAAACAGTAATAATGCAATTGTTTTTTTATTAATCATGATTTAATGGATATTGATAAAGGTATATAAGATAAATAATAAAAGTAAGATGCTCATTAAAATGACATTAATCAAAAACATAACAATGCTTTTCAGGAACGAAATCATTCGGGTTTCACCATAAAAGCGATGATGTGCCGGAAAGAAATAATAAAACATCCAAATATTAGCCGCACCAACTCCAATATAAGTTATGGTGTTAATAAAGCTGTTTTCGGCAAAACAGTTCATGATTTTTCTAAAAAAGAAAATAAATAATACTGATAGTAATAAGAATGAAAAATAGTGTAGCGTAAAAATGCCATGGTCAAAATAATACCAGCGTTTTTTACCATGAAACAGCCAAAGGACGAAAGCAAAAAGTGGCATATAGATAAACAATGCTTTTGGAATATTGTGCCATGCTGCTTCGGCGAATTTCTCCCACATTTCTGCTTTGGTATTTTTCTCTTTTACAATCAATGTTTTTTTGACAATTGAATATTCAAAATCATTTAATTTATCTTCGGCAGGGCCATATTTTTGAAGTGAATCTAATTCGGTGATGTTTTTATAACCAAAGTTCAAAAAACCCTCGTTTTGTTGCGCATTGGTTAAGTGTTGCTTCTTTTGAGCTTCTTCATCTGCAGCTAGTAATTCTGATATTTTTATTTTCCTTTGATCAATAATGCTGTCTCTTGTTTTGCCGTTTTTATCAGTTACTCTTACCGAATGATTTTGATCCATTTTAATCAAATCATCTTTATCATTTGGAAAAACAGCAATCAGAAAGAAAGTCACAAAACTGATGAAAATATACAATCTTACCGGCGCCAAATAGGAAAGGCGTTTGCCCGAAAGATATTCTTTAGTAAGCGAAGCAGGCTTAAGGAATAAGTTTTTTATGGTTTTCCAAAAAGCATTTTCATAATGCGTTAAGTCTTCAAAAAAATGGATAAATAAATGGTGAAAAGTTTTCCGTGTGTCTGTGTTTTCCTGACCACAATTTGGGCAAAATCTTTTTTCTACAACGTGATTACAATTCAGGCAGGTCTTGTCTTTTCTTAAAGGACTTTTGGACATAGAGATTAGGAATATATATCAAAATGTAAATCTATTAAAATTATTTCTATTTTTGAGACACAAAACACAAAACCATGCAATCCAAAGCGACAACACCGGAGCAATATCTGGCTGAATTACCGGAAGATAGAAAACAAGCGATGACAAAACTCCGAAATGCAATCAAAGATAATCTGCCAAAAGGTTTTGAAGAAGTCATTGGTTACGGAATGTTGGGTTATGTTGTGCCGCATTCTATTTATCCGGCTGGCTATCATTGCACGCCAAAATTGCCGTTGCCTTTTATTAATCTGGCTTCGCAAAAGAACTTTATCGCAATGTATCACATGGGAATTTATGGCAATAAAGATTTAGCAGATTGGTTTGTTTCAGAATTTCCTAAACACACTAAAACTAAACTTGACATTGGGAAAAGCTGTATTCGTTTCAAGAAAATGAATGATATTCCTTTTGATTTTATTGGTGAACTGGCAGCGAAAATCTCTGTGGAAAATTGGATTACTAATTATGAACAAAACTTGAAATCCAGAGTAAAATGATTTCAATACAAAATAACACGGACGAGAATTTTGCCAGCATCAGAGCCATAGCCAATGAAGTCTGGCCGATTGCCTATGGCACAATTTTGAGTCAGGAGCAACTGGATTATATGATGGAAATGATGTACAGCGTTCCGTCTTTACAAAAGCAAGCTGCCGCTGATATCCATTTTATATTGGCTACTGAAAATAATATTCCTGTTGGATTTGCAGCTTATGAGTTTAATTATGACGGAATGCCAAAAACCAAAATTCAAAAAATCTATATTTTATCCAATCAGCAGGGAAAAGGCATTGGCCGAATATTGATTGATTATATTGCTAAAGAAGCTGCTCAAAACAAACAGGAAGCCTTACTTTTGAATGTCAACAAAAATAATATCGCCCAACATTTTTATAAAAAGTTAGGCTTTACTATTAGCTACGAAGAAGTTATAGATATTGGGAATGGTTATGTAATGGATGATTTTGTGATGGAAATTTCGATATAATAAAAATACACAAATGAAGATTTTAAAAAAAATAAACAGCAAAGCAACATCCGATGCCAATACTGGTTTTGGGACGAATGCTTCCAGCTATGGCGGTCGTTTTATCACTAAAAATGGTTATGCCAATGTCCAAAAATCGGGAATTGGCCTTTTTGAAAGCATTAGTTGGTATCATACAATGCTTAATATTCCAAGGTGGAAATTCTTAGTCATTATTGTGATATTTTATTTTTCGGTCAATTTTATTTTTGCCAGTCTGTATTACGCTGTTGGCGTTGAGCATTTAAACGGAATGACTGCAACCACTACTTTGGATAAATTTGGTCAGGCATTTTTCTTTAGTATTCAAACTTTTACGACAGTTGGTTACGGACACATTAGCCCATCAGGATTCGCGACTAGTTTTGTTGCAGCTGTCGAAGCCTTATTCGGATTGTTGAGTTTTGCTATCGCTACAGGTTTGTTTTACGGAAGATTCAGCAAACCAAAAGCACATATCAAATTTTCAGAGAATGCTTTGATTGCGCCATTTCAAAAAGGAACTGCACTAATGCTTAGATTGTCGCCATTCAAAAATACCAATCTGACCGATGCTGAAGCAAAAGTTACTCTGGGAATGAAACTAGATGAAAATGGAGTTTTAACGAATAAGTTCTATACTTTGGATTTGGAATTATCAAAAATAAATGCCTTGAATTTGAGCTGGACATTAGTGCATCCAATAACCGAAAACAGCCCATTGTATAATTTGACCAAAGAAGATTACGCAACTATTGATGGTGAATTCCTGGTTTTTCTAAAGGTTTTTGATGATATGTTTAGCACGACAGTTGTAAAACGAGCGTCTTATTCGTTTGATGAGATTGTTTATGGAGCCAAATTTCTTCCTATGTTTTCACGAAGTGAGAATCAGAATAAAACGGTTCTCCATATTGATAAACTAAACTTGTATGAAAAAATAAAGCTGTAAAATATTTACAGCTTTATTTTTATTTTACTGTAGCATCTAATTTTACAGCTACTTTCTTGGAGACTTTCTTGCTGATGACACTTGGGATTTCAATTCCGTAATCATCAGTATTCAGGGTAAAATCAGAATCGATATCAATTGCATCACCTGATTTTTTTATACTTGCTGTAATTGTAAGGTCTTTTGTTTTTCCGTGCATTTCCATTCGGCCTTTTATCGTATATGTTTTGGCAGTTTCGGTAAGTTTTGAAACATCGAAGTTTTCAATTTTGCCTTTGAATGTCGCTTTTGGATAAGTGTCGCTTTCCGCATAGTTTTCGTTAAAATGTTCTTCCATTAATGCTACCTTAAAACGGAACCCTTTCATTAGAGCCAAACTGGCAATATCTCCGGTAGCTGGGTTTAAAACAACTGTTACAGATTCGTTTTTTGCTTTTACTTCTTCAAAAGCAGGAACAGATGCTTCAAAAGTTATTTTACCTGTTTTGGTAATCATTTTAGTTTGTGCAAAACTGCTCAAACTTATTACTATTAGAAGGCTTACTAATTTCGTTTTCATAATTTATAATTTATTCTGGTAATCCATTGTTTGCCCATTCGAAAATCTGATCAATTTTTGCCTGTGGTAATCTGGTTCCTCCATTAGGCATCATTCCAGGTGAACCTTGAG
This sequence comes from Flavobacterium sp., assembly GCF_039916025.1. GTDB lineage: Bacteria > Bacteroidota > Bacteroidia > Flavobacteriales > Flavobacteriaceae > Flavobacterium. The sequence goes on along the minus strand of NZ_JBDSMB010000174.1, from coordinate 20,709 downwards.
CTCTTGAAATTCTGTCCAATAAAGGTCGTGTTTGAACTGCATTTTTAACAAACGCGTATGTTGTTAATGGCATAGGTGCACCGTTTACAGGAACATCTGCGTGACATGGAATACAGTTATTGTCAAAAATACTTTTAGTGGTGTTGGTATATGTCACTTCGCCGGTTTGATTTAAATCAATTAAATCGGAACTTGAATCATTGGCGCAACCAAAGACAAAAACAATACCAAAGGCTGTAAATAGTGGAAAATGTAATATCTTTTTCATTTTAGCTTTATTTTAAGTAGTATTTTTAAGTAAATTTACGTAATTATCTGTTAAGCAGTTTAAATTAATTTCGATTATGAAGAAAAAGTTATTTTACGGTTTACTCTTGTTGATTGTGGTGAGTTTTGGAGTTTATAAATACATGTATAAAAGCCACAGAGACATTGCTTCAGAAGATGCAGCTTTTTCTAAAACAGTGCCAGAAGTTTTTCAGGCATTTACTGAAAACGATAGTTTAGCTAACAAAACCTATTTAGATAAAACAATTTCCGTAAAAGGGAAAATCACCGATATTGATTTAGCCAATAAAATAATTACGGTTGATGAAAAGCTTTCGGCTCGATTCACGAATAAGATTCCAGACAAAATAAAGCTACAGGATTCTATAACTTTAAAAGGAAGACTGATTGGTTTTGATGATTTATTAGAAGAAATACAAATGGATCAATGCACTATAGAATAAATATAAACACTAAAAAAAACGCTGTATGAAAAAAATTATTTTGCTATTATTATTACCAATTACGATGGTCGCTCAGGAAGATTTACTCAGTGGAGTAGATAGTACTTCAAACCAAAAAAACAATGTAGAAGCTGCTTTTAAAGGATTAAAAATTGTAAATCTAGAATCAACAAAACTTGCCTCTAAAGGTGATTTTTATTTTATTGTAGCACACAGATTTGGTTCTGTAAAAGATGGTTTTGAAGGAGCTTATGGACTTGACAGCGCTGTAACTCAATTGAAATTTTTATATGGAATTACCAATTGGTTTACTATTAGTGCGGCAAGAAGTGAATTGGCTTATGATTTCTCAGGTAAATTTTTATTACAGCCTCAGGAGACAAATGGTTTTCCGGTTGCCATAGCAGCTTTTACCAGTGTGGCTTTAAACAACACTTTGAAAGAAAGCAATTATCCAAAAATGAAATTTGAGGATAGAGCAATTTATGTGGCGCAACTATTAGTTTCCAGAAAATTCAACAAGAATTTATCGCTGGAATTAGCTCCAACTTTTTTCCACGAAAACTTTGTGATTGATGATAACCAAGATAATAGCCAATATGCTATTGGAGTGGGTGGAAGATATAAATTTGCAAAACGTTGGTCAGTAAATGTTGATTATGCGGCTCATTTAAACAGATCAAGCACGTCACCATATAAAGATCCGCTTTCAATTGGAGTTGATTTAGAAACTGGCGGACACGTATTTCAAATGCACTTTAGTAGTTCACAAGGAATTCATGAAGCTGGATTTTTGGGTAATACTACCGGAGATTGGGGCAAAGGAGACATTTTCTTTGGATTTAATCTGTTGAGAGTTTTCTAATAAAATAAATTAAATAAAAAAGGCGTCCCGATTCTATTTTAGAATCGGGACGCCTTTTTTAGTATCTATAGGTTTTTATTCTTTAATGAATTTTTGAGTATAACTTCTATTTTCTGTATCAGAAACAGATAATATGTAAGTGCCGGTTGTTAATTTTTCAACATTAATTGGTTGGTTTAATTGGTTGGTTTGCAACACCAATTTACCCGTTAAATCATAAACTAAAGCTGATTTAAGTGTTACACTTAGATTATCATTCAGCTGAATGTTAACTACATTTTTTGCAGGATTAGGATAAATAGAGAAGACACCATTGTTAAATGAATTAACTGCTAAAGTAGTTCCTTCAACTACCATTAATGTTTGATTCGGAGTTACGTTGTTGTAAGTATCAATAAGACCTGAAGGCCATTTTATAACAACCTGATCAATAGTTGTAGCCTGACCTAATCCAAAATGAGCATTCATTGAATTCATATAAGTAAATCCATCACCACTTCTTATATCTCTAATTTGTTTTCCCCAAGCTCCGTAAATTTCAACTCTCGCACCAATTCCATTGCTGTTACTTTGTAATCCATGTAATGCTACTTTTATCCATTTGTTGGTATTAGGAACAGCATAACGTATAGTACTTCCGTTTTGAATATCCAGAAAACCATCATCGTTTAAATCACCAACAGGTCCAATCATCAAAGCTCCGTAAGTTGCAGGAACGAAAAGATTATTTCCCTGATTAAACATAATATTATTATTACTGAAGACATCAACATGTGTATCATTGTCAAAATCATAAGCAAGATAATCTCTGTGTATTGAAGAGTTGGTGTCAAAACCAGAACCAACAGTAATATTTGTAAAGGCTTCTTCAACACTGTTTGTGGTGTCAAGATTGTTTCTAAAAAGTTTCGAAGGAATACTTCCATTAGAGCCAATCATAATATCCATATCTCCATCATTATCATAATCTGCTACTGCTGATGACCACGATGTTACCGGTGTGAAATTGAGTTGTGCTATAGCAGATATATCTGTATAAACACCATTACCATCATTTCTGTGAAGCTCACATGGTGGACCTGAACATTTAGACATAAACATATCTACATCACCATCGTTATCAAAATCTGTCCATACTGATGAATAATTTCCACCAGTTGATGTAACTCCTAAAGAATAAGCACCAGGCGTAACTCCTGATTGATAATAAGTAAAACCTCCTGAACCATTATTTAAATAATATACATTTGGCGCAACATCATGGCAAGAATATGCATCAAGATTTCCATCATTATTAAGGTCAGCAAAGTTGGTTCTTTGACAGAAAATGTATTGACCAGGAGTTATGCTTGTATAGGCAGTTCCTGTAGCATTTGATTTCCAAAAAGTACAGCCACTACCATTTCCTAACATAAAATCGTTGTAGCCATCTTTGTTATAATCACCAGCTGCGAGACTCCAATATGGCATCAAACTTGAACCTGCTATTGGAAAATCAGTAAAGGTAAATGTACCGCCTGCACCTTGGTAGTTAACTCTAAGATTGTTATTGCTTACTCCTACGATATCATCTTTACCATCTCCATTCATATCAATAAGACACATATTGTATGTACTCGTTATTGCGGCAATAGTTGTTGATGTGTATGTCATAGGAGGCGTTGGTAAAACAACAACTGGAGCTTCTGTTAGTTGAAAAGTAAAACCATTTGAATTCCATAAATTGTCAAAAGCTATATAATAGGTTGTCCCGGCAGTTACATTAAATGTTGCAACAGACAAAAATCCATTTCCAATTATTCCACCATCATCATCTCCGGTATAACAAGTCAGATTAGCGCAAGTCCCTGTATATACATGAAATCTGGTATCACCACCAGAATTGATTACTAAATCTGTAGTTAAAGTAGTAGTACGATCCTGTGTTGGTGTGTACGTGTACCATTCACCAGCATTAGCTCCATTGCCATTATCAGCACAAATTGGATTTGGAACCTGTGTCCCATTCACAGCACTGACAACGTAAGAACCGGCAGTTATTGGCACTGCTGTTGCACATGTGTCTTGCGCATTAGACAACTGCACAATAAAAAAGAATGCAATGATTAGAGTAATTTTTTTCATATGTAATTGATTAAAGTTTATTATTGTTATGGACAATTCGTTAATGAATTTATCCATTGTTGTATTAAAGCAACACCTTCATCATGAATGACTGTTCTTCCATGAAGCGGCATTCGATAGGATTCATTTGTTGTATTTATTCTATAAAACATCATTGACCGATTAACATTTCCAGGCGTAACAATTTTGCTTAATGCCGGAGGAAAATCCTGTAAATCTTCTGTATCAACACAAACGCCCATATTTGTTTGACCTAAACCATCTGGCAAACCACTATTACTAAATGCAAACCGCATTGGCCGGTAATCACAAAATCTGTTATCCTGATGGCAATGCGAACAATTGGCATCTACATAAGAACGTGCTCTTAATTCTATTGATTTTGATGTGTCACTATAATCAACAGTCGTATTTTCCTGACTTGGCAAACTAAAATTATTTTCCAGATAACCAAGTTCAACCCATTTTGTTAATTGATTTTGAGTAACACCATTATAGTTATAATTGAAGTTTAAATTTTGTGGTTTAATTCCAATCGGGATATAAGTTGTTACTTCATTACCATCAATTTCTTCTTTAAATTTATGACAAATAGCACATTGTGCGCTATTTGGTATTCTATAATCTGTGCTTTTGATAACGTTATTTTCATCCTTCCAGGCAATAGGTGTAAAGCTACCTTCTAAATCTAAAAATGCCTCAGTTTGCTCAGTATTCCATACATAATCTGCAAAAATCCATCCTGCTGTTTTTCTAATCATTACACGTGTTTCAATAATGCGTGTTGTATTATCCGGTTGCACATTTTCATAGTAAAATGTTTTGATAAGTGCAGCACCAACAGGTAAATTCAAAGCCTTATTATCGGCTACAAAATTTGCCTTTGTTCCATCTGGCATCCAAACAAACCGTTTCTTATGTGCATAATCTGTAAACAAAGAACTGGCCGGTTCATAGGCAATAACATTTAAGGAAGGATTTTGGTTTTTTATATCACCTTCAAAAAACTTATAGTCCGATAACTTTGGATAAGGAACTAATGTCAAATCAACTACAACAAGAGAAACAGGCGTATAAACTTCGTCTTTATCGGAGCAAGCAATAAAAACTATAAATGATAAAAGTATTGTAATCGATAAGATGTAATATTTTTTCATGGATTTTTAAAAGCAAACCAAATATAATAAATATTTCATAATTTATTAAATATTAACAGATTATATGCCTGTAAAATTTCTTTGTTTAACTTCATTAATAAAAAAAGCGCCCCGGTTTTGGGACGCTTTAGTGAACTATAATTGAAAGTATTATTCTTTAATGAATTTTTGAGGATAGCTTCTTCCTGTTGTATCAGAAATTGATAAAATATAAGTTCCGGTTGCTAATTTCTCAACATTAATCGGTTGACTTACATCATTAGTGCTAAGCACAATTTTACCTGTTAAATCATAAACCAAAGCTGATTTAAGCATTACGTTCAGATTGTCCTGCAAAAGAATGTTAACAACGTTTTTTGCTGGATTTGGATAAATGGAGAACACACCATTGTTGAATGAATTAATTGCTAATGTTGAACCTTCAACTACCAAAAGGTTTTGATTTGGACTTACATTGTTTAGGGTATCAATAATTCCGGATGGCCATTTTATTATTACTTCGTCAATTGTAGTCGCCGCTCCAATTCCGAAATGAGCCATTAGTGTACTCATATTTTGAAATCCAGTTCCGCTTTGTACATATCTGATTTGTTGTCCCCAGGTACCGTGAATTTCAACTCTTGCGCCAATTCCGTTTCTGTTGCTGTCAACTCCTTGTAAATTAACATTTAACCATTTGTTAGCGTTACCATTGTTAAACATAACATTGTTGCCGTTTTGAATATCTAAGAACCCATCGTTGTTTAAATCGCCAACTGGTCTGTCATAAGCAGACATAATGTACATATTTGGATTTGGTGTAAAATGGAAATTACCATCACCAAACATAATATTATAACCTGATCCTAATACATCTAAAAAACCATCATTATCGAAATCCTGGGCTACATATTCTCTTCCTAAATTAGTCTCTGTGTCATAACCAGAACCGGTAGTCACACTTGTAAATGTTCCATCACCATTATTTCTTTTTACATTGCTATATCCATTTGACCCTGAATTTACGCCAACAACTACATCTATCCATCCGTCATTATTAAAATCACCACAAGCTCCTGACCACGTTTGTTCCGGATTTGCCATATTTGCAGCTGCGGCTATATTTGTATAAGTTCCGTCGCCATTATTTTTAAGTAACATATCAATATTTCCTCCAACTCCTGAACCACCCTGGCCACATTTTGCAAGGTACATATCGACATCACCATCATTATCAAAGTCAAACCAATTGGAAGCATAATTTCCACCAGATGGGAAATCACCAATTCCACCCTGAATATGGTTTAAATTGATTCCGTCATTCATGTAATATCGGTTTGGAGCATTGTCATCACAAGCAAAAGCATCAAGTTTTCCATCATTATTAATATCTACAAAGTTTGTTCTTTGTACCAAATAATTTTGTGTTTTTCTGTCAGTTGCATATCCCGTTCCATCGCTATTTGCTTTCAAAAATGCAACACCGCTTCCTGAACCATAAACCAAATCATTGAATCCGTTATTGTCATAATCCCCAGCAGCAATACTCCATGATGGCAATACAGTTGTATTAGGAACTGTATAAGTCGTCGTTGTAAAAACACCACTAACATGCTGATATGTAATTGCTAATTGAGTTGCAGAAATTGCAGAAACAATGTCATCTAAATAGTCTCCATTCATGTCAACAATACAGTTGTTATAACCTCCGGTTACACCAGCAACAGCTTGAGTCGTAAATGATAATCTGTCAGGACCGGCAGGTACAGCTTCCATAACTGTAAAATCAAAACCAGCATTGCTGTAACGATTATCAAAAGCAAATATATAAGTCGTCCCTGTTGTTGCAGCAAAAGTTACCTGTGAAGAATATGAATCATTGTAATCATCATTTGAATCGACACAAACTAATGCGCTGCAATCACCTGAATATACTATTAAACGATTATCACTATTATTATTTTGAGGTAAATAAGTAGAAACAGTAATAGTGATGTTTGCTGTAGCAGTGTATTTATACCATTTCCCTCTATTTCCGGCGCCACCGGTTAATCCACAAAGTAGTGTTGGAGCAGTGCTGAATTCCCCTGTAAATGTTGGAGCAGTTGTAGTAGAATTTAGCGCAACAGCTACAGCAGTAGCACAACTTGATTGCGCAACAGCTACTGATATGCTAAAAAACAAAACAATAATCAATGTAATTTTTTTCATAATATGCTTTTGTTAAATTGTTTTAAATTTATGGACAAGTTTGGGTTAAGGACAAAATGTACTGTTGTAAAAGGGCAACACCTTCATCATGGACAATGGTTCTGCCCAATAATGGCATTCTTTCACTTTCATCGTTTGAAATCATTCGGTAATGCATGATTGATTTATTATAATTTCCCGGAGTAATTACTTTTTGTAAAGTTGGACTTATTTCTTCGTCGGCTACTAAACAGATACCTATATTCGAGTCAATATTTGATAAACCAAATGGGAATCGAACAGGTCTGTAATAACAACGCGCTTCATCCTGATGGCAATGCGCACAGTTTGCATCTAAGTAAGAACGAAGTCTTAAATCCAATGGCTGAGTTGTATCATGATAATCTACAGTAGAAACAATTGTAGATGGATAACTTCCCAAATAACCTTGCTCAACTAATTTCTGTAAAATATTCATGTTTGTACCGCCATAGGCATAGTTGTGATTCAAATTTTGTGGTTTAACACCAATTGGCGTAGCTGTTTCATTAATTTTATGACAGGCAAAACATTCACCATCCGAAGGTATTCTGTAGTCTGTGGTTATTATTTCTCCACTTGGTTTAGCAAACGTAATATTTTTAGTGCTTCCGTTCGTAAAGTCTAAACCAGAAACTAAATCGGCATCAGTTTGGGCGTCATTCCATAAATATTCATAAAACTTCCAACCATCACTTTTTCTAACCATCAATCGGGTTTCGATTAATTTTGTTGTGTTTCCAGGTTGAATTGTAGTGTAATAAAAAGTCTTTATCAAAACAGTTCCAACTGGAAAATTAAGAACTTTACCATCTTCATTATAAGTTGCTGCAACTCCGGCTGGCATCCAGGTAAATCTCTTTTTTGAAGCATAATCTGTAAAAAGTGAACTCGCTGGTTCGTATGGTATAACATTCAATGACGGGATTTGCTGCGTTATATTACCAATAAAAAAATGATAATCTGATAGTTTTGGTAAAGGCACCACTGTTAAATCTGCAGTAACAATTGCCACCGCATTTATCGTTACCAAAGCTTCATTAGAAACATTGCCATCGGCATCTTTAACGGTATAGGATATTTGAGTCGGATTTCCGGTAAAAGTTGGTATTGGTGTAAAAGTTATATCACCTGTAACAGCATTAACGCTCCATGTTCCCTGATTAGGAACCATCAATTGATCTAAAGTTCCATTTCCGTCTGTATCAGCACCATTTTTTATGCTTACTTTAGTTGGATCAGGAATGCCGCCGGTTGTATCATTTACCAAAACGGGAATCACGACAGGTGCTGTTATGGTACTGCTTACAGTATCATCTGTAGCAATTGGAGCAACAACATTATAATCATCACCGCTGGAACAAGCTATAAAAAGATTTAGAAATAAGCCGAAAATGAATAAGTAGTAGTAGTGTTTTTTCATAGGTTTTGGAAATGCTGACCAAAAATAATAAATATTTTACAATAACCTATCAATTATTTAATTAGTAACAAACATTGTCGAATATTAATAAGAATTGTTCAATTAAAAGTTTAAAAGCTTCCTAATTTGACATGGTAGGATTGCAGTGTTTTCAACGCAGATTCCGACTTGTAATCAAAAATTTCCTCATGTTCATTTCTTTCTTTTTTAAGGCTTATCTGTTTGATACAGTTAAAGAAACGTCTTACTTCTTCATCATTGGATAAAATTAATCCGGGAACTTCAATATTATTACCTTGTTTGTCTTGGGCAACCATCGTAAAATAGCTCGAATTGCAGTGTTTCACTTTTCCATTCTGAATATTTTCAGCATCAACACGAATTCCGATAATCATCGAACTTCTGCCAACATAATTAACACTGGCTTTCATAGTAACTAATTCACCAACTTCAATTGGATTCAAAAAATCAACCGTATCAACAGAAGCCGTAACACAATAATGTCCGGAGAACTTTGAAGCACAAGCAAATGCAATCTGATCCAAAAGCGATAAAATATAACCACCGTGAATTTTGCCGCTAAAATTAGTATGTGATGGCAACATCAATTCCGAAATCGTAATCTTGGAAGAATCCACAGTCTTAAATAAATCATTCATCTTTTTCAGCTCTTTGTAAAATGTTTTCGGGTAATGATTTCTTGGCTTTTGCACCCATTTTTTTCAATTTTTCTACACTCGTTATTAAGTTTCCATTTCCAGTAGATAATTTTTTCATGGATTCTTCATATACTTTTTTACCTTCATCCATTTTCTTTCCGATTAAAAGTAAATCACTAATAAAACCTTCAAATTTGTCGTACAAAGCTCCGGCTTGCCTCGCAATTTCCAAAGCGTTTTCCTGTTGCTTTTGATTCGCCCACATGCTGTCAATTGTCCGCAATGTTGCCAAAAGGGTAGAAGGTGTAACAATGACAATATTTTTTTCAAAAGCTTTGTTATAAAGCGAAGTATCTTCATTCAATGCTAAGGCAAAAGCTGATTCAATCGGAATGAAAAGCAGCACAAAATCGGGGCTTTCCATTTGGTATAAATCGTGATAATTTTTGCTTCCCAATTGCTCCACATGACGTTTAATCGATATCACATGCTCTTTTAAATATTGCGCTTTTTCGGTTTCATCTTCTTCATTAATATAGCGTTCATAAGCTGTTAAAGCTACTTTTGAATCGACAACCATTTTCTTTCCGTCAGGAAGATTAATCACAACATCAGGAAAAACACGATTGCCATCTTCGGCAGTAAAGCTTTGCTGGACTTCATATTCGCGGCCTTTTTCCAAACCTGATTTTTCCAAAACACGTTCCAAAATCAATTCGCCCCAATTTCCCTGCATTTTGCTATCGCCTTTCAAAGCTTTGGTTAGATTCAAAGTTTCCTTGCTCATCTGCTCGTTCATTTCGCGTAAGCCCAAAATCTGTTGACGAAGTGCCGCATGATAATCGATACTTTCTTTGTGAGTGTCCTCGACTTTCTTTTCAAAAAGCTGAATTTTATCCTGCAAAGGCGTTAAGATATTTTTGAGGTTTTCCTTGTTTTGCTCTGTGAATTTACTGGTCTTTTCTTCAAGGATTTTATTGGCCAGATTTTCAAATTCTTTGGTAAATTTTTCCTGAAGTTTTTCTACTTCTTCTTTTTGCTCCTTGTTGCGCTCCCAAAGATTTTCAAAATCAGTTTCTTTTTTGGATAACTGAATAGCAAGCGATTCTTTTTCGGCACGGATATTTTCGCGTTCCTGAACAGTTTGGTTTAACTGATTTTTGTATTGCTCAATTTGCTGCAGCAAACCATTTATTTTTTCTTCGAGTGAAGCTTTCTCAGATTTTGAATTGACAGAAAAGAAAAGTTTTCCAAAGTAAATGCCTAAAAATAAAGCAATTATGAATAAGAAAGCAGAAAGGATAACGGGGTTCATATATAACTTAGTTAGAAAGTAAATATATGAAAACAATTGATGTAATTATTCGTTCATGAAAGAATAATATTTGTCAAATTCCTGATTTTTTGTTCTTCTGTCAGAATAGCTGTTATAGAATAATGATCTGGATCTGGGTCTTTTTGAAGAAGTCAAAACACTTATAATAACAAAAATGAAAAACAGTATCCCAAGCAATGACATGATTACAATATAATTGAATTCAAGAGAAAATTTTAAATTCGTTACAAAGATGTAACCTATAGCCAACGAAGCTAAATTGGACAGGAAAGGGTATAGTGTTTTCATGACTTGTGATATTAAAATTGTTATGTTAAAATTAACTCTAGTTTTGCATTTTCACTTTATATAATTTTAACATTTCATTATATAATTTTTATATTTTAAAAAATGGTCACCAGACATTTCCTAATTCATAAACCAGATGGTTATTTAAGTCAGTTCATTTATGAAAAAAAGCGACATAAAAAGTTGCTTGGCGAATTGTATGATTTCCCGAAAGGAACAATGGCAATTGGCAGATTGGATGAAGATTCCGAAGGTTTACTTTTGCTTACGACGGACGGAATGATGAGCGAAATTGTCAGAAGCAAAGCTGTCGAAAAAGAATATTACGCTCAAGTGGATGGAATCATCACTCAGGAAGCAATTGAGCAACTTAAAAAAGGTGTCGAAATTGGGTTCAAAGGAATTCGCTATACAACCAAAGAATGCGATGCTAAAATAATTGAAGAACTTCCGAAGAGTATTGGTGAAGGAAGAAGAATCCGCGATGAGCGTCACGGTCCAACTTCATGGGTTTCGATAACCTTAACCGAAGGTAAATTCCGCCAGGTTAGAAAAATGACAGCTGCTGTTGGATTTCCAACTTTGCGATTGGTCAGAATTCGGGTAGGAAACATACATTTGCAAAACTTAAAAGCCGGAGAAGTTCTCGAAGTAGAAAGTTTCTTTCAGATAAACAAATAACCGAATAACCAAATGTTGAACATTGTATTAGTAGAACCAGAAATCCCAAACAATACCGGAAATATTGGCCGATTGTGTGTTGGAACCGAAAGCCGGCTGCATTTAATCCATCCTTTCGGATTTGTCATTAATGACAAGAATTTAAAGCGTTCGGGTTTGGATTATTGGATTCATTTGGATGTTACCGAATATCAGAATATAGCGGAATGGATGACTCAAATTCAGGATAAATCAAGAGTTTTTCTGATGAGTTCACATGCAGAGAAATCTATCTACGAAGCAAATTTCCAAGATGGCGACTGGCTGGTTTTTGGTAAAGAAAGTGTTGGTTTGAGCAAAGAAGTCTTAGCGCAATTCGAAAACCATTTAACCATTCCAATGTCCACTTTAATTCGGAGTTATAATATTGCGAATTCGGTGGCATTTGTTGTTGGCGAAGCAAAAAGACAGATTAACTTGAGATAGAATGAGACCAATAATTGATACTAATAACTTGTTTTATTCAGAAGAAACTCTGGTCTATACCTCAAGACTTATGATAGTTTTCCGAGTTTTTATTCTTGTCATGGGATTTGGATTTAGCATTTATTTATTATGTAGTAAGGATTATTTATCCGCCCTTATTGTTTTTTTATTGTCCTGCTTTTTTACCAAAGAAATCATCAGCCTAATGGGCGAATGGAATATTGTTCAATTGAGAATTAATTCTCGTGGAATTCAAATTAAAAATGAACCAATAATTGCATGGGATAAAATTGAAAACGAAAGAGTCATTACTGTTGTAATAAACGAAAAATATGATCGTAGTTATGAGTATCACTTTGCTTTTTATGACACTAGTCAACATAAACCAATGCAATTTAACGCTCATAAACTTAATTTTAGTGCTCAGGAATTATTAAGTTCCGCTCAAATACACAGAGGACGATTTAAGAAATAGATAATCCAACTTAATTACTGATTTACAAAATTCACATAGGAATTTAAAACTCTATTTAGAGTGTTTTCCAACGAAGGTTTGGCATCTTTGAAATCGTCTTTTAATTTTCCTTCCGCTGTAAAAAAATCAGCTAACGTAGTTTTCATCAATACATTTTCAGCATAAATTTCTTTTACAGAAATGCGTAGCGAATATGTTTGATTTTCATTAAATTCAATTTCGAGTTTGTATCGAATGTCGTGATTGTATTTTACACCCACATTATAAGAATAAAAAGCATTCTCAACTTTTGCTTCGATTGTTAGTGAATTTAGGGTAACCTCAGACACGTCAAAGCCATTTTTATTATAATAAGGCGCCCATGATTTGGAAGTCTGCAACAACTGATCAATCGGCCTGTTTGGAGTTTTTAATTCCAGCGGAATTAATCCCTGTGGTGTGATTTCAAGTTTTATCTGTGCCGGAGATATGGCAATACAAAAAAACAGTGCGATGGTAAGAAAGTGTTTCATCTTTGTGGATTTACGGCTCTTACAAAGATAGACAACTCTTTTATTATAAGTTCCTGAAACTAAATTTTCCTTTTTCTTTATCGAAAAAAAGACTTTCCTCTTTGAATAGGGTGTCAAAAATTCCTTTTGTAATCAAATTGCAAGGCTGGTCTTGTTCAACGGAATTTTCAGTCATGACAATCATTTCATCCGAAAGCTGGATCGCCAAATCAATATCATGAGTCGAAAATAAAATGCATTTATTGGTTTCCTGTGATAACTTTTTCAAAAGTTTAAAAACCGAAACTTTATGGAACAAATCCAAGTGCGTTGTTGGTTCGTCCAGAATTATCAAAGCCGTGTCTTGTGCCAAAGCCCGCGCAATCAATACAATTTGCAATTGACCGTCGCTGATTTCGTGATGCTTTTTATCAATTAAATGTTCAATGTGCGTGAGCCCAATCGCCTGATTTATTTTTTCTAAATCTTCTGCTGAAAGTTTGCCAAGCCAATTGGTGTAAGGTTGTCTTCCTAACGCAATCAATTCAAAAACAGTCAAGTTGCTAGGCGGTAATTTTTCGGTTAACACCAAACTTAAATTTTGTGCCAATGCTAATGGTTCGTAGTGGTGAATATCTTTGTCATTAAGCGTGACTGTTCCCGATAATGGTTTTTGAATTCCGGTCAACGTTCGTAATAAAGTCGATTTTCCTATTCCATTAGCGCCAACTATTGATATTAATTGTCCTGCCGCCAAATTAAGGTTTAGATTTTCAGCAATAGTATTCTTTCCCTTTTTGGATTGGTATCCAATGGATAAGTCTGAAGTGGAAAGTATGTTAGTTTTATTGGCCACGAATACACAAATTATTTTTTATACTGAACACTGATTACTGAATACTTTTTTTCCTGACAATTAACCAAATCACTATTGGCGCACCAATGATAGACGTGATGGCATTTATTGGTAACGTAAAATCAAAGCCCGGCATTTGTGAAATCGTATCACAAAACAACATTATAATCGAACCAATAAGCAGTGTTGCGAAAAACAAAACTTTGTGATTACTCGTTTGGAATAAAAGTTTCCCCAAATGCGGAACCGCTAATCCAATAAAAGCAATTGGTCCGGCAAAAGCGGTAATGCTTCCGGCCAAAATACTCGTAGCAAATATGATAATATACCGCGCTTTTTTGATATTCAATCCCATACTTTTGGCGTAGTTTTCACCAAGTAATAAAGCATCCAGAGGTTTTAATGAAAGCAAACTGAACAACAATCCAAATATAGTACAAACCGCCAAAATCGAAATGTTCTGCCACGATAAATTGCCAATGCTTCCCATCGACCAAAATGTATATTTCTGTAATTGTTCAGCCGTACTAAAATAAGTAAATACACTTACAATCGCGCTCGTAAAACTGCTAAACATTAAACCAACAATCAATATCGACATCGTATCGCGTAAGCGTTGGGAAACAACTAAAATCATTACCAAAACCAGCGAACTTCCAATGCAGGAAGCGATTATGATTCCATAAGAAGATAACAGGAATTGCGAAAAAACAGCTGGTAAAAATCCGGCACCAAGTATTACAAAGGCAACGCCCAAACTCGAACCCGAACTCAATCCGAGAACATAAGGTCCGGCCAATGGATTTCTGAATAAGGTTTGCATCAATAAGCCAGAAATCGAAAGTCCTATACCAACAAGAATGGCTGTGATAGCTTTTGGCAAACGGAAATTAACAATGATATATTCCCAGGTTTCTTTGGAAGCCTGACCACCAAATAAACTCCTGAAAACTTCTTTCGTCGGAATGGCAACCTGTCCCATTGAAATGTTCAACAGCAATGTCAATACCAATAGCAATGATAAAGAAGAAAACAATATGGTATTTCGGTTTTTCAGTTTTAAATAATTTAATAATAACTCTATGACTTTGCAACTTTGCAACTTACTTCAATTTCTCAAAGAAAAAAGGCTGGTAACCCGGCAATAATTCGGGATGCAAAATCTTGACAAGATCTTTCAACACAATATCAGGTCGATTTGGCGCTAATTCATAATAGAGAATGCCACCAGTTTTTCCTTTTTTTCCGCTGAACGAATATACATTTTTATTCCGGAAAGCATCAAATTCAGCATAATGCGGATTCATATCGGTCATTTCTTTTAAGGTTGAAAATTGCCCGGAAGTAATCCAAACATCAGCATTTTTTGCTTTTTCTAAAACAGTTTCAAACGACAGCGACAAACTTCCTGTTCCGCTGGTTTCCTGCCATAAATAATTGCTATTGGCTTGTTTCAGAAGTAAACTTCCCCAACTACTTCCTTTTGGTAAATACCATCGGTCTTCAAACATATCGCCGGCCAAAATGGTAGGAGTAGCAATTGCTTTTTTTGCAACTTCTATAGTGTTTAAATAATCTTTTTCAATTTTGGCAAACAATTCTTCGGCTTCTTTCTGTTTGCCATATAAAGCGCCAAAAAACTTTATCCATTCAGCTTTCCCCAAAGCAGTTTCTTCATTCCAATCACCGTTGAGCATTACTTTTAAACCGCTTTTTTGTAGATTATCAAGCGTTGGATTTTTGTTGTCAATGCCATAGCCAATGATAATATTCGGCTGTAAATCGAGTAAGACTTCGGTATTCAAATCCTGATTATTGCCCAATTCTTTTACATTGCCAGCATCGATTCGGGCTCTTACTTTTTCGGAAGAAATGTAATCACGATGCGGAAAACCAACTAAAGTATTGACTTCGTCAAGCATTTCCAGAGAAGGAATGTGTGTGGTTGAGGTGACAACTATTGTTTGTATTGGAACTGGAATAATTGTGTTTTGTTTCAAACTATCGGGAACAATTCCGTTTTTTTCCTGTAGAATGTAAGTATAGGTTTTTGTAGCTTTTGGCCAGGGATTTATAACGGTAACAACAGCATATCCATCATAATTTTCAATTGAAAAACCTTTAGCATAGTGAACCGTATTTTCATTAGAAATTATTTCTTCCGGTCTCGAATCGGTTTTACATTGCACTAATAAAACAGAAATGAAAGCAAGAAGTAGGGCTTTAGTAAAGATTCTCATCAAATTGTTTTTTGCAAAAGTATTGTTTTGTTTTTAATTTATACTTTACATTTGCACCCGAATTAAGGTTGTGATTTTGTTTTTCAAAATCGCATTAAAAGGGAATTTAGTGAAGAATTACGAATTGAGAATTACGAATTAGGAATTAAAGCCTAAATCTGATATCTAAAATTTAATATTTTAAATCTAAAGCTGTTCCCGCAACTGTAAGCTATCATCCCGAAGTATCGGGACTGTTGTTTCTACAAAACCACTGTTTGTGAGTAAGGATTAAGGAATTAGGAATTAGGATTTTTATAAATCCCAAATCTAAAATCCCAAATCCCAAATCCGAATGGGAAGGTAAACAACAAGACGCAAGCCAGGAAACCTGCCTAATTCATCAGAGTAACAAACTTTCGGGACAAAAGGTTTGGGTATGGGTAAATTCTATGCTTTTCTCCCACGATTATCAAAATTTTCAGAATTGAAAGATTCTGAAATTAATTCAGAATGAATGAAAAAAACAGTAAAAGCAGTAGCTATTTTAGCTTTGCTAAACACTTGTGCGTACGCACAGGAACAGGATTCTACTAAAGTGAATCAATTGAAAGAAGTGGTGCTATCAGACACCAAGTTTGCGCAAAGCAAAGAAAAATCAGGAAAAGTTATTGAAGTAATCACGGCTAAAGATTTAGACAAAAAATCGGGGCAAAGCCTGGCCACAGTTTTGAGCCAGGTCGCTGGTGTTGAAATCAACGGAAATCAATCGGCTAACGGAAAAAACCTCGGCTACTACATTCGTGGTGGAAAAAACCGTCAGGTTTTGATTTTGATTGACGGAATTCCTGTAACCGATGCTTCGGGTATTAGCTTTGAATACGATTTACGTTTATTACCAGTTGAAAAAATTGAAAAAATTGAGATTATGAAAGGCGCAGCAAGTACGCTTTATGGTACAGGTGCTGCAACCGGAGTAATCAATATCACGATGAAAAAATCGACGAAAAAAGAAATCGAAGGCAATGCTTATGTGAATATTGGCTCGAATAATACGGCTGATAATCACAAATATAAAGGGCAGGATTTCAATCAGGGACTTTCGGTAAATGGGAATTTTAAAAAGGTAAATTACTTTGCCGGATTCAACAGCACCGAAACAAAAGGAATGTCTCAAATTGCAGGTGCCAATTATGAACCGGATAGTTTTTCGAGACAAAATCTTTTGGGAAAAATAGGTTTCAAAGCTTCGGAAAAGTTGACTTTGGATTTCTTTGGTAACTATGACAAAATCAAGAACGATTTCGATTTTGCTTTTGATAACACAGGTTTTAATGATACAGATGTGAATGTAACGACTTCGGAACAAATCCGTTTTGGCGTATCTCCAAAATACAAATACAACAAAGGCGAATTCGTTTTGAATTCAGGTTTTACCAAAATCATTCGTGATTATAATGAATTTAATACATTTTCAAATACGATTGATTATTCTTTGTATGAATCGAGAAGTGTCGTTTTGGATGGTTTTAATAAGTATAATTTCAGCAAGCAATTCTTTGTGATTTTGGGTGCGAATTATCAGTTTAACGATATGAAAAGCCAAACACCATTCAGCGCAATTGCAAATGAAAATACCAAGTTCAACATCATTGATGGTTACACGACTTTGGTGTACAATTCAAATTTTGGTTTGAATGTTAATGCCGGAGCACGATTGAATAATCACAGTGCATATGGCAATAATTTTGTTTACAATTTCAATCCGTCATACAATTTCAAAACCAGTTTCCCTTTGAAAGTTTTGGCTTCGTATAGCACGGCTTATATCACGCCAAGTTTGTACCAATTGTATTCTGAATATGGCAATGCCGATCTAACTCCGGAAAAAAATGCGACGGTTGAAGCTGGTTTTGAAACCGAATTGTTCAACAAAAAAGTAAAGTTGAATGCGGTTGGTTTCTTCCGTAACCAAACCAATGCTATCGATTTCTATTTTAATTCTACAACTTTTGAGGCATATTACGTCAACGTAAATGGCGAAACCAAAGCAAAAGGCGTGGAGACTTCTTTGAATATTGCGGTGACTTCAAAACTGCAATTGAACGGAAATTACACTTTCACGCAAGTTGATAAAGCGTTAGACAGATTAATTCCGAAACATAAAGTAAATGCCGGTTTGGATTTTCAAGCAACAAACAGAACGCTTTTTAGTGTAAACTACCAGTATTTTGATGCTCGTAACGATGTGTTTTTTGATGGCAATACCTTTGGTGTTGTCACTACACAATTAGGTTCGTATCAATTGGTAAATGCTTCATTGAAATATGAATTAATAAAAAGCAGGCTTTCAATTTTTGGAGCAGCAACAAATATATTTAACGAAGAATTTTTTGAGAATGTTGGTTATTCTACCCGAGGAAGAAATTTCAAAATTGGGTTAAACATAGTTTTGTAATTAATTGTGGTAAAAAGGCTCTCGAATGAGAGCCTTTTTTTATGCTTGATATGTTTCGTTTTCTTGTTGTCAATTTTATTGAGTCAGAGTAAAAATATTTAAGGCAGGATTTTCTTTGTCTGTTTCCATTGAATTTACGAAATTAAATTTTGTCAAAAGTTTGATTGAATTCTGATTGTCATAGTGAACGCAAGCCAATATATTCTTAAACTTCAAAGTCTGAAATACATAGTCAGTGACCACTTGTACAGCTTCTTTCATAATTCCTTGGCCTTGAAATTTCGTCATAAGTTCATACCCGATTTCACAACTATTATTTTCGTTTGAAAAATCAAATAGGCAAATAGTACCAGCAAATGTTTTTGTCTCTGTCAAGGTAATTGCCCAATACAGAGAATTTTGTTTCTCTATGTTGTCGTTGACTTTGTTGATAAAGTTTATTGCATCTTCAGTTGTCGAACTTATTGGCCTGTCAAGATATTTGTTTATTTCTAGGTCTGAACGTAAAACTAAAATATCCTGCGTGTCATCAATTGATAATTGTCTAAGCGTTAGCCTTTCTGTTGTCAAAATTGGGAATATCATAAAATTCTACTCATCTTTTTCAATATTAATTTTTGTCCGAATCTGGTAATGTCTTTAGCCTAAACGCTTCAACTTAGCAATTAGCTCCGCTCCGTTTGCCTTAGGCTCGGGTTTCGGCAAAGAATAACTAAACCAACCAATGCGCAAAATGACTGTTAGCTATTATTTGTCAGTTCATAATAAAGTATAATTCCACCACCTTTAAACGTTTTTGTATTTGTAAGTTTTAGAATTGTTCTGTCGATTATATTTTCAAATAGCTGCAAACCATTCCCCGCAATAACCGGATAAATGCAAAGTTGTAATTCATCAATTAAGTTAAGTTTCATCAGTTGAATGATTAGACTGCGGCTGCCAATAAAAATGTCATTTCCGGATTGTTGCTTGAGTTCTAAAACAGTTTCTTTTAAATCACGATTTGCTATTACTGCACTTTTCCAATCAACATTTTTAAGAGTATTAGAGAAAACAATTTTGGGAATTTTGTCAATTGCTATAGCAAAGTCATTCATAGATTTTTCTTCCGAAGAATTTTCTAAAAAAGTTCGCCAATATTCCATAAGTTGATATGTTTTTCTACCATATAAAATGACATCTCCATGATCCAATAATTCTGTATAATGTTGATGTATTTCTTCATCAGGCAACCCTGCAGTATGGTCAAAAACCCCGTCAATTGTCATATTAATTGCTGCAATTACTTTTCTCATATTTTCTCTTCTATCGGAGGTGTTGTATCGTCCTTAAATAGGTTGACAGATTATTACTCTGTTTTCAATTCAAATTTATATAAATAATTTCTTTATTCCTACGATATGATTTATATGGCATGTCAGCATTTAGATGCACGATAATGGGCGTTCTTCCTTTTAGGCTGTCATGTGGTCTTAAGCTGTTATAAATCTTCACAGCGCGTCTTACCATCTTTTGAGCTATTGTTTTATTTGGAATAGTTTGATTTAATCCAAATTCATATTTCATGGTTTTGTTCAGGCGTTCTGCAAGCGCATTTTCACAAGGATCATACTGTTCGGTCATACTTATTAGAATTTCATTTTCTTGAAGCATTTTCACGTATTCTGGCCAGCAATAATGAAAACCTCTGTCCGAATGATGGATTAGTTTTCTATTTGGATATTTTCTGTTTTTTAACGCCATTTTCAAAGCTTCTATTGATAATGATGCTTTCATATTTGTTGCTACATGAAACCCCATTATCTGTTTTGAATAGGCATCAGTCACTAAAGCTAAATAGGCATTTTTTCCATTTAGTCGCAAGTAAGTAATATCACTTACCCAAAGCTCTTCGGGTTGGTTTGGTACTTTATTTTGCACCAGATTTTTAAATTTTCTGAAGAGATGATTCGAGTTTGTGGTTCGTGTAAAGTTGCGCTGTTTGGGCACGAGTAGGGTATGAGCCCTTAGAAAATCAAAGAAATTGTCACGTCCCATTTTGATGTTCTGTTGTTTCATCTGGTCTTGTAAAAGCAGATGTAATTTTCTTCCTCCGGTTGCCTGGTTTATTTCGCCTCTTTTGTCGATGACCATTTTCACTAGTTTTTCATTATCAGATTTTTGTTTTTTACAAGCGTTCATTTTTTTGTAGAAGGCTTGTCTTGATATCCCGAAGCATTGGCAGAGCCATTTGATTTTAAAATGGCTTTTTTCTTTAGTTCCACTTCTTTGGC
>NZ_JBDSMB010000173.1:0-6993 GCF_039916025.1 Flavobacterium sp. | reverse complement strand
AGGGACTTTTTGTTTAATATGATAAGGTATGCAAAAGTACCTGACTGCCACCGGCAATCCTCCTCTTAATATCATATCTTTTTTTAGAAAACCCTATTCATTTATTTGGATAGGTTTTTTTGTTTTAGGAAGTTTGTTTCGCTTTGCTCGCAATGACCGCGTGAGGGATGGGAGCAGTCTACCATGTAGCGCGGACAGCCGACCCTTTACCCTGAACTAGTTTCAGGGAAAGGGGCACGCCCAGAAATTAAAAGGTTTTCAAATGTGGTAGTTATGTAATATGTGCAGATTAATATGTAACACTTTTTTAGCTTATGTATTGCAACTTTGTAATAATCGGGTTCCAATTTTAAATTATTATAACATACAGCATACACGGACAATTAGGGCTCTTGTGATAAATATTCATTGAATAAATTTTACGCCTATCACTCAGATTTAAAATTTGGAAAAATAAAATAACGGAAGTTAGATTTAATAAAACGATGAAAAGACAAAAGTTTTTTCATTTTTTATTCCAAAAAATTAAACATCATGATAAATGTAAAAAAGGAAGGAATTATTCTTAAAAAAACAAAACTCTCTTTTGAGAATGACAGCGTTTTGAATCCCGGAATATATCAGGATGGAGATACAGTTCATATGTTGTACAGAGCTGTTCGAAAAGGGAATTATTCTACCGTTGGTTATTGCAGGTTGGATGGCCCTTTGAAAGTAGTGGAACGCCACGATACTCCTTTAATAATTCCGCAAAATGAAGATGAATCTAAAGGGGTTGAAGATGCAAGAATTGTTAAAATTGAAGGCGTTTATTATATCACTTATACCGCTTATAATGGCATCAATGCGTTGGGAGCGCTTACTACTTCTAGTGATTTAAAAACCTTTCACTATGAAGGAATTATTACGCCAAAGTTTACTTTTGATGAATTTCAGATTTTGGCTGACTGTAACAATTTAGTCAATCAGAAATATTTCCGTCATTCACGACATTTTGATCCCACGGTACAGGTTTATATATGGGATAAAGATGTGGTGTTTTTTCCAAGAAGAATTAATGGTAAACTGGCTTTTCTGCATCGTATCCGCCCCGGAATCCAATTGATTTTAATTGACAAACTGGAAGATTTGACCAGAGAATATTGGAGTCAATATTTTCTGCATTTTAACGAGCATATCATTCTTGATCCAATAGGAACAGGTCATGAATCTGGTTATATTGGTGCAGGTGGCCCACCTATCGAAACAGAACAGGGATGGCTGCTCATTTACCATGCTGTTTATGATACTGCCGAAGGATATGTTTATACCGCTACCGCAGCTTTGTTAGATATTAATGATCCAACTAAAGTACTGGCCCGTATGAATGAGCCTCTGTTTACCCCTGAACATGAGTATGAACTGCATGGCGTTGTTGATAACGTGGTTTTTCCAACAGGGCATGCCCTATTTGATGATACTTTATATATCTATTATGGAGCTGCCGATAAGTATATAGCCTGTGTCTCGCTGAGTTTAAAAGAATTATTGAATGATTTAATTTTAAATAATAAAGTATAATTATGAGAACTGCTGTTTTTCCAATTTCAACCGGTCGTGGAAACGGCTATAAAGAAACTTCAAAAAATGATAAAGGAGATAGTTATATGAAATTGTCTCATATTATTCGAGAAACTTCTCCGCTTAAACAAGTAGAGTTACCTGAAATTTTGTTTATTACTTCCTATCCGCCAAGAGAATGCGGTATAGCAACGTATAGTCAGGATTTAAGGAATGCTATTTACGAAAAATTTGGAAATTCTGCTTCCCTGCAAATATGCGCATTAGAATCAACACCATCTAATTATCACTATCCGGAGGAAGTTAAATATATTTTGCAGACACAAAAGGAAGAACAATATATTGCCTTAGCCCATAAAATCAATGATGATAAAAATATCGCTATGATTTTTTTGCAGCATGAATTTGGTTTGTTTGGCGGTAACTATGGAGATTATCTTTTAAAACTAATGTACATATTAAAAAAACCAGTTACCATAACTTTTCATACTGTCTTGCCAAATCCTAATGAAGAATTAAAAGAGACAGCAATATTACTTTCGAATTATGCAACTAATATTGTGGTGATGACCAAAAACGCAGCCGCAATTTTAAAAAATGATTATGGCATTGCTGAAGATAAAATTACAGTAATTCCACATGGTACTCATTTGGTTTCTCCACGAAAAGTCGAAAAACATGGAGTTCATTTAGCCGATAGAATAGTCCTCACAACTTTTGGATTATTAAATCAGGGAAAAAGCATTGAAACTGCCATCGAAGCATTGCCTCAAATTATTGCCCATTTCCCCAATGTTATCTATTTAGTAATTGGGAAAACGCATCCGGAAGTGATGAAGAACGAAGGTGAAAAATATAGAGATTCGCTCTATGACAAAGTGCAACAGCTTCAATTGCAAAATAATGTACGCTTCGTTAATAAATACCTGTCTCTTGAAGAACTGATGGATTATTTGGGACGAACAGATATTTACTTATTTACTTCAAAAGATCCTAATCAGGCCGTGAGTGGAACTTTTGCATATGCGATGGCCTGCGGTTGCCCGGTAATTTCAACACCTATCCCTCATGCAAAAGAAATGCTTGAAGGTGCAGGTAAAAATTTTGATTTTCAAAATTCAGATGAACTTGCGCGGACTACGATTGAATTGCTTTCAAATCCTGAACTGTTAGAAGAAATGAGTCTGAATGCTTTACACAAAATATATCCAACATCATGGCAAAACTCAGCCATAGCTCATATGGAAGTTGCTAAAAAAGATTTGACTAAGAAAAAAGCGATATTGAAATATGAATTGCCAAGATTATCACTAGATCATATCAAAAGATTGACAACTGAAAATGGAATGATTCAGTTTTCATCAATTGCAACACCAGATACAAATTCGGGCTATACTCTTGATGATAACGCGAGAGCTTTGGTTGCAATGACAAAACATTATGAATTAACCAGAGATTCTAATGATTTAGCACTGATAAAAATATATCTGAATTTCATTAATTTTTGCCATCAGGAAGAAGGAAGTTTTTTCAATTATGTTGATTATAAAGGTAATTATCTTCCTGAAAATGAAATTGAAAATCTTGAAGATTCGAATGGTAGAGCAATTTGGGCTTTAGGTCAATTCATATCGGGAAAATCTTTTTTACCCAAGGAATTAATTGAAAAAGCAACATCAATTTTGGAAAAAGCATTACCGGTCATCGAAAAATTTGAATCTCCAAGAGCTATTTCCTTTGCTATAAAAGGACTCCATTTTTATAATTTGGACAAAAAGAAAGCAAGCATTACCAATTTAATCACATTGCTTGCTGATAATTTAGTTTCCAAGTACAGAGGTGTTTCCGGCGATGATTGGAAATGGTATGAAGATTATTTAACTTATGCCAACAGTCTTTTACCCGAAGCTATGCTTCTGGCGTCAATCAGCACAGGTAGTGATTTATTCAGACAAACAGCCAAAAACACATTTGATTTTTTATTATCGGTAACTTTTAAAAATGACAGAATTAAAGTTGTTTCCAATCGAGGCTGGTATTTTAAAGGAGTTCCCGCACATAATTTTGGAGAACAACCGATTGATGTAGCTTATACTATTCTGGCTTTAAATACATTTTATCAAACGTTTGGTGATGAAGAATATCGAACTAAAATGGAAATAGCTTTTGATTGGTTCCTGGGTAAAAATCATTTGAATCAAATTGTGTACAACCCAAAAACCGGAGGCTGCCATGACGGTGTAGAAGAAACTCATATCAACTTAAATCAGGGAGCTGAATCAACATTGAGTTATTTGATGGCACGACTTGTCTTTGAAGAGAGACTCAATTCCAAAATAACAAGCGCAATTCTATAAAGAGAGTTGTTCAAAACTAAAATTATGTAACATATTGAAATATTTCTGTAATTCATTTTATCTTATTATGCCCAATTTTACAATGTTATTCTTATTTAAATAACAGCCCAGGATTTACAAATAATTTAAAATGAAAACTATGAAAAATGTAATTTTAGTAATCGGAATGATTACGCTAACAGCAACAAGCGCTTTTGCTCAAAATGAGCCTGTCACGACAACAACAGATAATCGTGAAAAATTCTTTTTCGGTGTTAAAGCCGGAATAAATTTATCCAATGTATATGACTCCGAAGGAGATGATTTTGTAGCCGATTCAAAAGTTGGATTCGCAGCAGGTGGATTCGTATCAATTCCTATTGTAAAGTTTTTTGGAGTTCAGCCTGAGGTTTTGTTTTCTCAGAAAGGATTTAAATCAGAAGGGACATATTTAGGAACAACTTATGAAATGACAAGAACGACTAATCATCTTGACATTCCTATTTATGCAGTTCTTAAACCGATAGAAAATCTTTCAATTTTATTCGGGCCACAGTTTTCCTATTTAATGTCGCAAAAAGACGATTTTACCGGAGGAACCATTTCATCAACCGATGAACAAAATTTTAGTAATGCCAATCTTCGTAAAAACACTTTTGGTTTAGCTGGTGGTGTTGATTTGAATTTTGATCATTTTGTGTTCGGTCTAAGAGCCGCTTGGGATGTAAAAAATAATAATGGAGATGGAACTTCCGATACACCACGTTACAAAAATATGCTGTATCAGGCCACACTCGGTTATAGATTTTAAACAAAAAAGCTCCTGAATTTCAGGAGCTTTTTTTATGTTATTTTTCGGGTATTTCTTTGTAATCTTTACTTCGTTCTCCCTGAATGAACATTTTTAAAGTATTGAAATGTATAGTAAAATCTACAGGCTTCCAATTCATATCTTCCTCAGTATCATCTTCTGATTTTGCTGTGTATTGATACCAAAGTGTGTATTTGGAGTTATCAAATCCTTTTTTATATAATAGAGATCCATATACGTCGCATTCAATTCCCCAATTCACGGGTCTTTTAAGCTGTTCATGCAATTGATAAAAGCCTGCTCCATATTGGTTCAATTCAACAACCGGCTCTTTTCCCTGAAATAAATAAGTACCCAATAAGGGAAACTTAATATATTCCAAATTGCTTGTGATATAATGAATCCCATCTTTGGTTTCAATTTTATCCCAAATCTGGGCAAAGCTTTTCACTGAAAATAATAATAAAGCAACAAAGACTAATTTTTTTACTTTCATAATCATAGGTTTTACTTGGAAATAAAATTAAAAACTATTCCATGTTGTTCATCCGACACTAAAATTAGTTATGAACACATTGAATTGTGAAAATGTTGATTCTCGCTTTCGCGGTAATGACAAATTTTTTTTATCTCTCAAGCCATTCTCTTGCATTCACAAAAGCCTCAATCCATGGGGAAACTTCATCCTTTTTATCGGTTGGATAATATGCCCAATTCCATGGAAAAGCAGAACGTTCAATATGTGGCATCATAACCAAATGTCTTCCGGTAGTGTCGCACATCATAGCAGTGTTATAACCTGAACCATTAGGATTTGCAGGATAACCTTCATAAGCATATTTCGCCACAATATTGTATTGATTTTCTGCTTCGGGCAACTGGAATTTTCCTTCGCCATGCGAAACCCAGACTCCAAGAGTTGTTCCTGCTAACGTATTCAACATTACAGAATTATTCTCCTGAACTTTTACCGATGTAAAGATACTTTCGTGTTTCTGGCTGTCGTTATGCTGCATTTTTCCGTGAACTTTATGTTCCGGATTAATCAATTCTAATTCCATGAAAAGTTGGCAACCATTGCAAATTCCGACCGAAAGCGTGTCTTCTCTTTTGAAGAAATTCTTTAAAGCGATATTGGCTTTTTCGTTGTATTTAAAAGCTCCCGCCCAACCTTTCGCTGAACCTAAAACATCTGAATTTGAAAATCCACCAACAACGCCAACGAATTTTACATCCTCCAGATTTTCTCTTCCCGAAATCAAATCGGTCATATGAATGTCTTTCACATCAAAACCTGCGATATACAATGCATTCGCCATTTCACGCTCGGAGTTACTTCCTTTTTCACGAATGATGGCGGCTTTCGGTTTTGGTTTAGAGTTATCAATCTTAGGCTTATTTCCCGAGAAATGGATTGGAAAAGTATAGTTTAACGGTTGCTTTTTATAATTATCAAAACGATCTTTGGCTTTGTTGTTTTTAGATTGTTTCTGGTCGAGTAGGAAAGAGGTTTGGAACCAAACATCTCTAAAAATTCCAATATCAAAATTCCAAATTCCAAAATCTAATGAAGGTGTATTTTGTACTGTACCAATTTTGAAATACTCTAAATCTGCAAAAGCTTTCTCAAATGTGGCATCGTCTTTTGCCTGAAGCACCAATCCGATATTTTCAGAGAATAAAATCTTTACCAAATCTTTTTCAGCAAATGAAGAGAAGTCGATTTTGGCTCCCAGATTGATATCGGCAAAACACATTTCCAACAAAGTTGTAATCAAACCGCCCGAACCAATATCATGCCCGGCAAGGATTTGCCTATCTTTGATTAAATCCTGAATCGTATTGAATGCTTTTTTGAAAAATGCAGAATCTTTAATAGTTGGTGTATCGTTACCGACTTTATTCTGAGTTTGTGCAAACGAACTTCCACCCAATTTAAATTCGTCCTGAGACAAATTGATATAATAAATTGAGCCACCCTTTTTCTGTAAAACTGGCTCGACAACTTTGGTAATATTAGAGCAATTTCCGGCAGCCGAAATGATAACCGTTCCCGGCGCAATTACTTCGTCATTTGGATATTTTTGCTTCATCGACAGCGAATCTTTTCCCGTTGGAATATTAATTCCCAATTCGATAGCAAAATCAGAACAACTTTTTACTGCTTCGTATAATCTTGCATCTTCTCCTTCATTTTTGCAAGCCCACATCCAGTTGGCTGAAAGTGAAATACCGTCTAAACCATTTTTAATAGGTGCCCAAATAATATTTGATAAAGATTCGGCA
>NZ_JBDSMB010000172.1:0-3757 GCF_039916025.1 Flavobacterium sp. | reverse complement strand
ATAATAAATTTAGGTTTTGATTAGTTAACAAATATAGTAATTCCGTAATTACTTTTCGGTAAGTGTAAAACAATTAAAAAAAGTTACATATTGGTTTGATTTTTAAAAAATAAGTGTAATTTTGCACTCTCTAATTAAAAATAGAAATAAATAAAAGCTGTAGCTGGTTTATACCTTTCTAAAAGAAAGCTTCAAAACAAACTACTTCATAACAATAAAAAGATTTACACAATGAAACAAGGAATTCACCCAGAAAATTACAGATTAGTTGCTTTTAAAGACATGTCAAACGACGATGTATTTATTACTAAATCAACAGTTGAAACAAAAGAAACAATCACTCACGAAGGTGTTGAATACCCAGTATTCAAAATGGAGATTTCCAGAACTTCTCATCCTTTTTACACAGGTAAATCTAAACTTATTGATACTGCAGGACGTATTGATAAATTCAAAACTAAATACGCTAAACACTCAAAATAATTTTTTAAGTGTTTCAATTTTATCAAAACCATTCCCGAAAGAGAGTGGTTTTTTTATGCAATAAACTTTGTAACTTTGACACTTTGCAACTTTGACACGAGCCATAAGGCGAACTGATGAAATAAACTCACAACAATGAACTACATACTTTTTGACGGAACAGTTCGTAACGCACTTTTACCATTTACATTCACAAGACCAGTTGCCGATATCCGTATCGGGATTTTGACCATTCGTGAAAAATGGGAAAAATATTTAGGTTATACAACCACAACTTTGACCGAAGAATATCTTTCTGAAAAGTTTCCAATGGTTGAAATGGAAGACAACGTTATGATTAATGCTTCTTTTTTGCCAAATGACATTCTTGCCGAAATGGTGAAAAGTCTGGAAAAAAATCAAGCCATTTTTAAGGGCGATGAAGTCATCGCTTTTTATACGAATGATACTCAGGAAGAAGTCGATTTTGACAGTTATGAAATTATTGAATTTAGTGAAGAATGTATAACAGTTGCCAATACCTGGGATATTTTTGCCAAAAATGACCCTGCGCTTCGCGAAGATTTCGAATTGATAACCGAAGGTAGGCATTCACAACCGATTCCGAAAAGCGTTAACGTGCTTTCGCCGGAAAATATATTTATCGAAGAAGGAGCAAAGCTGGAATTCGTGACCTTGAATGCTTCAACCGGCCCAATTTACATCGGAAAAAACGCTGAAATCATGGAAGGTTCTGTCATTCGTGGACCATTTGCTTTATGCGAATCGGGAAGAGTGAAACTGGCTGCCAAAGTTTATGGTGCAACTACAGTTGGCCCGCATTCGGTGATTGGCGGTGAAGTAAGTAATTGTGTTTTGTTTGGTTATTCTAATAAAGGCCACGATGGATTTTTAGGTAATTCTGTTTTGGGTGAATGGTGTAATATTGGTGCCGACAGCAACAATTCTAATCTGAAAAACAACTACGAAGAAGTGCGTTTGTGGAGCTATGAAACCGAAGGTTTTGCCCGGACCGGTTTGCAATTCTGCGGATTGATGATGGGTGATCACAGCAAATGTGGAATCAATACGATGTTCAATACAGGAACTGTCGTTGGAGTTTCAGCTAATATTTTTGGTTCAGGTTTTCCACGAAATTTTGTCCCAAGTTACTCCTGGGGTGGAGCATCCGGATTTACAACATACTTAACATCAAAAGCTTTTCAGACTGCGAAAATAGTTATGGCACGTCGTCAAATTGAATTTTCGGATGAAGATGCGAAAATCCTGGAACACGTTTTTGAAATCACAAAGAAGTATAGAAAAGAATAGATTTTAAATTAGCCACGAATACACGAATATTTTTTTAATTATTTGTCTCTTAAATTATTTGTGCATTCGTGGCTGCTTTTTATTTAAACTTCTTAAATTTGCAACCTCAATTTTTGACAACGATTTCATTAACTGAGAAAGATTATGGAAAACAAAAAGAAAGTTGCCTTTTATACTTTAGGCTGCAAATTAAATTTCTCCGAAACTTCTACCATCGCGAGAAATTTTCAGGACGAAGGTTTTGACCGCGTCGATTTTGAAGAAGTAGCTGATATCTATGTGATCAACACGTGTTCAGTTACGGAGAATGCCGATAAACAATTCAAGCAAGTAGTAAAAAAAGCCATGAAGCTCAACGACAAAGCGTTCGTTGCTGCCGTTGGTTGTTATGCGCAATTAAAACCGGAAGAATTAGCTGCTGTTGATGGCGTTGATTTGGTTTTGGGTGCTACCGAAAAATTCAAGATCACCGATTATATAAATGATTTGTCCAAAAATGATATGGGCGAAGTGCATTCATGTGAAATTGAAGAAGCCGATTTTTATGTTGGAAGTTATTCTATCGGAGACAGAACCCGTGCTTTTCTAAAAGTTCAGGATGGCTGCGATTATAAATGTACATATTGCACAATTCCTTTGGCACGTGGAATTTCGAGAAGCGATGCTTTGGAAAATGTATTAAAAAATGCATCTGATATTTCGAAACAAGGAATAAAAGAAATTGTTTTGACTGGCGTAAATATTGGGGATTACGGAAAAGGTGAATTCGGAAATAAAAAACACGAACATACTTTTCTGGATTTAGTTCAGGCTTTAGATGAAGTTGAAGGAATTGAAAGACTCCGAATTTCGTCTATCGAACCAAATCTTTTGAAAAACGAAACGATTGAATTTGTGTCGCAAAGCCGCACATTCGTGCCACATTTTCATATTCCGTTGCAAAGTGGAAGCAATGACATCTTAAAGAAAATGAAGCGTCGTTATCTACGTGAAGTTTACACAGAGCGGGTAAACAAGATCCGTGAAGTAATGCCTCATGCTTGTATTGGTGTTGATGTTATTGTTGGTTTTCCGGGTGAAACTGATGAAAATTTCCTGGAAACTTATAATTTCATAAACGAAATGGACATTTCATATCTACACGTTTTTACGTATTCGGAAAGGGATAATACTGAAGCTGCCGAAATGGATGGTGTTGTTCCGATGAATGTGAGAAACAAAAGAAGTAAGATGCTTCGCGGTTTGTCAGTAAAGAAACGACGTGCTTTTTATGAAAGTCAGATTGGAACGAATCGAACAGTTTTATTCGAAGGTGAAAATAAAGAAGGCTATATTCATGGATTTACCGAAAACTATGTCAAAGTAAAAACTCCTTGGAATCCGGAATTGGTAAACACATTACACGAAATCAATTTGTCAAGAATAGACGATGATGGAAGCGTGAGATTAAAATTCCAAAACGAAAAATTCCAAATTCCAATTATATAAAAAGTTGGAATTTGGAATTTAAATTTTGGAATTTGTATGCTTTATATTTTAATTCCTGGTGGAAGTAAATCTCTGTAACAAGTATTTTTTCTGAAGAAAAGAGCAATTTTAGGTAAAATAGGAACGACTTTTAATTTGCGTTCATAAGCTATTTCCATAATATTCTTCAACAAATCATTGATAAATCCTTCATTGTCAAAACCATCAAAAACATTTATTCTCGTTAAGAAAATCTTCTTCTCCTGAAATGAGTATTCTACAGAAATTAATTTTCCATCTACCAAAGTTTCAAACTGACGAGCAAAAGTATTGTCTTTAATCTCGATTTTTTCTAATAATGCTGTTGTGTCCATGATGAATTAAAAAAAAGGATTATTTTTATGCAAAGTTACTAATAATTAACCACTTTCAAGTTAAAAAATGCCAAAAATTCATGTTTATTTTATGCCAGGAATGGCTGCAAGTTCAAGTATTT
>NZ_JBDSMB010000171.1:0-4933 GCF_039916025.1 Flavobacterium sp. | reverse complement strand
ATTGACCAGTGTAGCGAATGGAAGATGCGCTCTCCCGGACGATTACTATTCTAATTTCTCATATATAAGTTTTATAAATTATCCGGTTACTACGACCAATAAGCTCTGCACAAATGAATACAAAGTAACAATGGATACGGACGGAAAAAACAAAATCTTTCTTTCCAATTTTAATACTGCAGATATAAAATTTGTATATTCAATACCTCTTGAATTCATAGAGGCAGAAAACGAAACAGGAAAGCCTAAAGTTGACATTGATAAAATTGACGTTGATTGCATTTGTGATATAGCGGCAAGTTATTATTGCTTAACAAAGGCGGCGCGTTTCGGGGATTCAAAAAGTTCTACACAATCCGCCGATGCTGTAAATTATTTAGACAAAGTAAATTTGTTTATAAAATTATCGAATGAATTTTTAACAAAAGCAAGCGCATGGTTGAACATAGATATTAACGAATTGAAAAAGGGGCAGGCAGTATCAAAGCCCGGCGCGGATATGCAGGAATTCGATTCTAATTTTCGCCTCGGTGGAGATTTCTTAACTCATTAAAAAAAAAATCACAATGACAAAAGTAAAAAAATCAGATGCTGAACTGAAAGAAGAAAAAAAAGCACTTGAGGGGGTAGGTTCACAAAATATTCTTGGTAGTGATGCTAAGAACTTAGGGGGTATGACCGGAGCAACTGAGGAAAGTTTCGACCTCGATGCACTTGATGAAAAAGATAAAAATGAAGTTGATGAAAAAACTACATTGGGTATAGATGAACTGCAAACAGAGAAAACAACTCTGAACACAGACACGCTTCCGGCGGCAACTGATGAACAAATTGATATGTCAAAGAAAGTAGTTTCTAAACCTGCAAAGTTTTTAGGAGCTAATCCTGTAAAGGGAATTTTTCAACCTGTATTAGACCAGTACGGGCAGAAAAGATTTTATCAAGTCATGGAGTTTCAAGAACAAATTCTCGTTAAGAGAAAAGATGTTTTAAAGGTCGTAGATGCAAAACATAAAGTAGAGAGCGGTTATCATTTGAACGTTCTTCCTAATAAATTTGCAAACATAGAATTAACTCCACTCCCCGACCTTATGGAAGAGGAAACAAAGAAGTAATAAATTTTTTTATAAACCCTTTTAACTTATAAAGGAAAAATCAAAATGAAATTAACAAAGTTTCAAAAAATTTCGTCCCTAATTATTTTCATGCTCTGCATGGGGGGACTATTGATAGCCGCCGCCTCGGATATTTCGGGCGGCGTTTCGTATTTACAGAATACGACAAATCAAGCTCAGACCGATACAATCGGAACAGCCTCAGCGAATGACACTTCGTATATTTTTGTACAGAATACCAGTGAGGGTATAACTTGGTTTGAACTCAAAAGAACATCTACATCATTATTCAAAAGGTTTAAGTTAGTAGATGCAATTGCAGAGGGGGAAAAACTTAGGGTGAGATATTACGCTACAGATACAACGGTATGTGTTGAACGCTCTTCTCTCTTAGGTTATTTCCCCGTATCAATGACACCGGATAACAGCACTACTCCACAAACTACATATAAGATGCCAACTCCGGCAAGTTTAATAGCATTCGATTTCAGAAAAACGGATTAAAAAAAGAAAATGAAATTAATAGAAGTCATAGACTTAATTGAAAGTAATCTTGTAGCAGTTTGCGAAACAGTCCCGGGCATGGGGCAGGTCGTTAATCAAGTTGTTAATGCAACTGACGAAGATTTATTGAAAACATTAACTTTTGAAGAAAGAATTAATTGTCTTTCGATAACTCTTTCGGCAAATGTGCAAGACCCCGAAACAAAATTAGAGGGGGTCAATCTTCAATTAAGGCGGCTTCGTTATACATTTTCTCATTACTTCGCTTATTCATTCCCGGCAGAGAGTGATAAACTCTCGAAGAAAATCGCTCTCGATTTAGTAGATATATTCAACGACCCCTCCAATGAACAATTGGGGGGTATCGTTAATTATCATTCGGGATTAGAAATGCCACAGAGATTAGTAGCAATGTTCGGAGACACAGTTGTTCATTATGCAAACTTCGATTGTTTTTTATACATACCATACTTATTAAAATAATTTTTTTATAAAATTAAATCTTATCACAATGGATTTAGTAAAATCAATAACAGACATACTCAAAAACGGAGCGGACGAATTCGCTTATAAAAGAGTCGGACCAACTGGAGCGGATTTAGGCGACGGAGCTGATACATGGCATGACGGCGTTTTGAGAGTAGGCTCTACAAGGGAATTCACTCAGCCTGTGGAAATGGTCTATGGTGAAAGCGGAAACCTATTAACTACAGAGGACGGGAACTTTGCGGCAAAGATTATGCTAACATCTGCACAGTCCGGCGCTCACGTAGAGAAATTTATTAAGGATGAAATTGTCGGAAAATATTTCGCAGTATTCATTAAAGTGGGTAAAGGATTAAACCAAACAACGGAAGAGATATTCGCTCCGTTGATTAAATTTGAAAGAACTCTTTCAATCGTAGCCCCGGGTCGCAGACCAGTATTAACGATGCACGTTCTTTATAACTTTATTTCAGTAACTCCGGCCACAGTTCCGTCATGGGCGGCGGCGGCGGCTAATACTTACGCAGTAGGGGTCGGTGAAGTATATCTGCCAAAGGAAACATAAAAATTCTCCAGCTCGCAGAGTTGTAAAAATATTTTTAAACTTTAAAATAAATTTTCCTTATGGAAACAATCAGAGTCAGACTTCAAGAAGATGCGATTCTCCCAAACCCGGACGATAACTATAAATCTACAAAGCATTACACGGCCGGAGACCCGAGAGAATGCACTCCGGAAGAATTAACTTCTATGAAAGATAAGGGGGTCAAGTTCATAGCGATAAATGAAAAGGAAGAGCAAAAAATCGAAAGGACAGATAAGCAAACTGTTTTAAATTCAATGAAAGCTCGCAGACAAACTTTGTCGCAGGAATTAGAGGCTCTCGATAAAGAGATATCAGACCTCGTTAAAGAAATATCCACTACCGAAATAAAATCGGAAGCAAAAAAATAAAGGAAAGCTGAACAATGGCAATAATTGATTTTCCTAATAACAGTAAATGGGTAGTAGGTCAAACTCGCTATGTCATTACAGAAAATGGCATAGTGAGTGCCATTATCTCAAAAGTAAAAATCGTTGTTACTGATATAGACCTAAATGGAATAGCAGAGCAAACGAATAAATATATTTTCTCCTCTCTCCCGGGCAGGGAATTTGATGAGGACAAAGTATTCAGAACTTTAAATCTTGTTTTCAAATATATCAAGGGGGGGTATTTAAACCCTCGCATTAATTCTATTTTGTTCAATCAAAATGGGCAGGATTTATCCGGTTGGGATTTTACCGATGCTGATATAAGCGGTAATGAATTAATCGGTCAAATAGTGGACGGGGCAAATTTCACAAATGCAGTTCTTCCAATTGGTAAAACAACTAAGGGGGGCTTCGTTGATGAACTTGCAAGTTACGATCCAGTCTCTACAATATGGACTGACGGAAACCCTATCGGTATAGTTGCAGGAACGGAGCCGGCAGAGAATACAACGCCTACAAAATATCAAGTTGGTCAGACAAGATATTTTGTTTTAAATGAAAGATTGTTATCCGCAGAAATTGAAAGAATACAGTCAGAGATAACACAATCCGGGCAGACTAATTTTTATTACTTCAAAAATTTCACAAAACAATTTTCAGAGACAGAAATATTTGGAACTGAAAATTTAACTCTTGCATTTTTGAGAGGTGAACAATATCTAAATACAATAAAAATTAATGCAAGTAATACAGGTATCGGTTCAGATTCAGACGATTACTCAGCTTATGATTTCACAGACACAGATTTTGGAGAGACAAATTTTGCAGATAAATATGTAAATGGTTCAAACTTTACTGGAGCTGTAATGCCAGCGAACGCAGACACTCCGCAGGAATTCGCAGATTTAATTGCAGAGTTTGACGAAAATACAATATGGATTAACGGACAGACTTTAATATCCGAATTATAAATAAACCTTAAATTAAAAATCACATGGCACTGCATGAATCAAAGAGAGAAGCAACAAATTTAATTTTCTTCAATAACGTTTTTGAATGGAAGTTTTACTCCATAGAATATTATTCACTCAAGAAAAAATTTCTTAGGAGATATAATATTTATGAAAATACTTTCACAAAAGAAATAAGAGAAAAGTTACTGGAGGAGAAAGAGGCTTTGTTAGAAGTCGCTAAAAATATCCCGGTTGAAACTTATGATAAACTTATTCAAGGCACAGCTACGGCAGAGCAGCAATTAGAAACAGTTGAATCAGTTTTAAACGAAATGAAGAATACAAAAGATAAGGGGGTAGCTCTATTTGTGCAGATGTCTGTATTCTCGAATCTCATTAAAGAAGCCAGGGAATCTTTTCTACTTGAAAAATATACAGAGGGTTCAACTATAAAAACAAATCTTCAAATCTTAGTTGAAAATTGTGTAGATACAAAAGGCGTTAAGATTGGTTACAACTCTACAAACCCGGACTATTTAGCGGATTTATTTTCGTTCGGAAATAAAGTCTTTGAAACTTTTTTTTAATATCCTCTGAAATTGAAGCGGAAATTCAGAGGTTAGACGAAATGTTTTCTAAATACGAATCCGCAAATGCTCCAGACCTTTCCCATATAAAACAATTTCCGGAAGAACTCGACCCGGAATTTATTCTTTATGATTCATGCAATAATGATTTATCAAAAATGGATTACGTTATAAAAAACGTATCCATTTTTGATTATTATAAAAACCTCTTCCATAAAAAGTATATGCGTTACGTGGAAGATGAAAAGGATTCGGAAAACTTATGATAGATTTTAGAATAAAAATGTCTTATGGCCCGAATGCTACAGAGACC
>NZ_JBDSMB010000170.1:0-8671 GCF_039916025.1 Flavobacterium sp. | reverse complement strand
TGAAACATTTGTTAAATTTGTTCGTATAACCATTGTTTCTTAAAAACTTCCACAAAAATAGTATAAAATAAAAAATGGCGAAGAAAGTAAAGTATTATTTCGATACCGAAAGTTTGGCTTACCGCAAAATAAAACCGAAACTGTCTAAAAAGTTAGGATTTATTGGTTTGTTTTTACTTGCTTCTTCCCTTTTTGGCTTTTTATGTTTTGTGGCGTTATTGAATTCTTCTTATTTAGAAACTCCAAAAGACAGATTGCAGGCGCGTGAAATTGAAACGATGAAATTGCGTTATTCTATATTGAATAGAAAAATGGATGAAGTTGCTGATGTTTTGGATGATGTTGCCGACAGAGATAACAATATTTACAGAGCTTATTTTAATACGTCACCAATTCCGAATGAACAGCGCAAAGCCGGTTTTGGTGGTGTGAACAGATATAAAGAGTTAGAAGGATTTAATAATTCCGATTTGGTCATTAACACTTCTAATCGAGTTGATATTATTTCAAAAGAATTAGCCATTCAATCAAAATCGTTGGATGAAATTTTGAAACTGGCAAAAGAAAAAAACAAATTATTGGCTTCAATTCCTGCAATTCAACCTGTGAAGAATGAACAATTAAAACGTATTGCTTCAGGTTTTGGTTATCGAAGTGATCCTTTTACGAAAGTGAGAAAAATGCATGAAGGCATGGATTTTACGGCGAGTACCGGGACTCCAATTTTTGCAACTGGTGATGGTGTCGTTAAAAGTGCTGATAATTCAAAATCGGGTTATGGCAATCATATTGAAATCAGTCACGGTTTCGGTTACTTAACCTTATATGGGCATTTAAGCAAATACAAATGTAGAGCCGGCCAAAGAATAAAACGTGGCGATATTATAGGTTATGTAGGAAGCACCGGAAGAAGCGAAGCACCACATTTGCATTATGAAGTCCATAAAGATGGCAAAGTGGTAAACCCAATAAATTTTTATTACGGAAATATATCGGCAGCAGAATACACTGCCATTTCAAAATTAGCTAACCAAGAAAATCAATCTCTAGACTAATGCATATAGAACTAAAACCAGACAAAAGATATTACAGCATTGGAGAAGTTTCCAAAGCTTTTAATGTAAACACCTCATTGATTCGTTTTTGGGACAAAGAATTCGATATTCTGAAACCAAAGAAAAATGCCAAAGGCAACAGAATGTTCACGCCAGAAGATGTCAAGAATTTACAACTGATTTATCATTTGGTTAAAGAACGTGGCTTTACGCTCGAAGGTGCTAAGACGCATTTGAAAGAAGGCCAAAAGAAAACGCTTGACAAGTATGAAATCATTAGCAAACTGGAAACGGTGAAAACACAATTAGTAAACATCAAAAATCAATTATAAATAAACTTAACTTTAAATTAAAAAACATGGACTTTAAAAAATTTTTACCTTGGATTATTGGAATTGGAGCAATTTTAATTATTGTTTTTTGGGTAGTAGGTGTTATGAATACT
Source organism: Flavobacterium sp. (assembly GCF_039916025.1). Taxonomy (GTDB): domain Bacteria; phylum Bacteroidota; class Bacteroidia; order Flavobacteriales; family Flavobacteriaceae; genus Flavobacterium. The sequence goes on along the minus strand of NZ_JBDSMB010000170.1, from coordinate 7,171 downwards.
GGATTACGCAAAGATCAAGCAGTAAATAAAGAATGGGGAAATGTAAATACAGCTTATCAAAGAAGAAATGACTTGATTGGAAATTTGGTAAATACTGTTAAAGGTTACGCAGAGCATGAAAAAGGAACATTAACAGCGGTTATTGAAGCTCGTGCCAAAGCAACTTCTGTAACAATTGACCCAAGCAATGTAACACCTGAACAATTGGCTGCATTTAATTCGGCACAATCTGGAGTTTCATCCTCTTTATCAAGATTATTGGTAAGTGTTGAACAGTATCCAAATCTGAAAGCTGACCAAAGCTTCCTGAAATTACAAGATGAATTGGCGAGTACCGAAAATCAAATCTTAACAGCACGAACACGTTTTAACGAAGCAGTACAAGATTATAACGGATATGTATTGGCTATGCCACAAAGTATCTTTTTAGGAAAATACAAAGAAAAACCATATTTCAAAGCGGTTGAAGGTGCTGAAAAACCTGTTGAAGTAAAATTCTAATTTAGAGCAATGTCTAAAGTAGAAGAATTTTTAACAAAAGCCGAAGAGCAAGAAATTGTTGCTGCTATTGGCATAGCCGAAAAAAATACTTCTGGCGAAATTAGAGTACACATAGAAAAAGAAACTTCCGTCGTTGCTATAGACAGGGCGATGGAAGTATTCCGTACTCTTAACATGGAAAATACCCAGGAACGTAATGGCGTTATTATTTATGTGGCTGTAAAAAGCAAACAGTTTGCCATTTATGGCGATAAAGGAATTAACGAAAAAGTGGGTGTTGATTTTTGGAATTCTACAAAAGATGCTATGCAAAATCATTTCCAAAACGGGAATTTCAAGCAAGGGTTGATTGATGGTATTTTGAAAGCCGGAGAGCAACTCAAAACGCATTTCCCTTATCAGGATAACGACAAAGACGAACTTTCAAACGAAATATCACTAGGAGAATGAAAACAGTAAGTAAAATTTTTATTCGTTGCCTTTTGATGATGGTTTTGTTTTTGACATTTCAAAATGGATACTCACAATATACTATTCCAGAAGTTCCAAGCCTACAAACATCAGTGTATGATTATGCTAATGTTTTAAGTCCGACTGAAAAAACACAATTAGAAGAAAAACTAATTCGTTATTCCGACTCTACTTCAACACAGATTGTAGTCGTAACTATTGAAAGTCTGAAAGGCGAAGATATTGGAATCCTTGCTCCAAAATGGGGGCATGCCTGGAAAGTTGGTCAGGCCAAAGAAGACAATGGTGTTTTTATCCTTTTGGCGAAAGCCGAAAGAAAAATCTGGATTGCACCTGGTTATGGTCTTGAAGACAGGCTAACAGCTGGTATTGGTGGAGAAATAATACGAAACATTATCATACCTGAGTTCAAAGCCGGAAGTTATTACAATGGTTTAGACAAAGGTGCTGATGCGCTTTTTGATGTTTTCACAGGCAAATACAAAGGCGAGCGAAAGCAATCTAAAAAAAGTGGAGGCTTTCCAATTGTTCCGATAATCATTATCATTATTATCATCATTGTCATTATTTCTAAAAACAAAAATAACGGTGGAAATAACGGCGGTGGCGGAATGGGCTTAATGGATATTATCTTGTTAAGTAGTCTTGGCAGAAGTAGCGGCGGCGGCGGATTTGGTGGCGGCGGTTTCGGAGGAAGTTCAGGCGGCGGCGGATTCGGTGGCGGATTTGGCGGCGGTGGATTTTCTGGTGGTGGAAGCGGCGGAAGCTGGTAGAAAGAATATTCCGTTAGCAGTAGCAGTTGGCAGTTTTCTTAATACTTAATACATGATACTTAATACTAAAAAGCCTCGTTCAGTTGAACGAGGCTTTTGCTTTTTACCAATTAAATCTTCCACTTGGTTTCTTTTCTTTTCCTGCGAACTTCTCAATCTTATAGGTTAATGAAAACATCGCGTAACGCTTTAAAACAATATTTTCTTCATCTTTTATCGTTGTTGCGGATATCGTTCTTGTCGCGTTTTGATTTTGATTCAGTATGTCATACACTTTGACTTTGGCAGTAAATTTTTTATTATAAAAACTATACGCCAAACTTGTATTCCACAAATAGAAATCTTTCTTAAATCCGTCAGCGATGTTTGAATTGTAAGTGTATCCGAAGTCGTTACCAAAAACCCAATTTTTTGGCCAATAATTGGTAATCTGCATATTAAACTTATGCACAAAACTTGATGCCGAACTCACCACATAATTTGAATATTTAGTATCATTAATCGTATATCTATAAGTTGGATTTATAGAAAATAATTCACCATAGTCATAAGTGAAATTCACTCTTGGTGTTATGTCAAAAACCTTGGCTTCATACAATTCTCCGTTGGTAAATCCTTTATTTAAATCATAACCCGAATTAAATCCGCCGCCAAATTTAAAACTATGAACTCCTTTTTTAATTGTCTTACTCCAGTGAAAACCAAACCAGTTCTCATAAGTTCCTGAAACGTTTTTATAAGTCGTAGTTCTTTTTCTGTTTTCGTCAAATGTTGTCGACAATGTAATTTGGTTATCATAAACATTTCCACCCATGTAAATACTATATCCAGATTTGGTGGCATAGTCATAATCCCTAAAACTAAAATAAAGCTGGTGGTATTTATTCGGATCCAAATCGGGATTTCCAATATAGGTATTCAATGGATTGGTCAAGTTTTCGACCGGCAAAACCTGGCTCGCTTCAGGATAATAAACATCGTAACTGTAATTCAACCAAATTCCTTTTGACTTTGTGAAATTATAACCACCATAAATATCAGCAACAGGTAAAATATAATTCTTATTCAAATCAACCGTATTTCCAAGATATAACGAATGGTTATCAAACCTTGTAATGGCCTGCCCAAGTCTCACATTCAGATTATATTTCTTTTTAGCAAAAGAAAAACCTGATTTTGCCCAGATGGTGTTTCTGCTCGATGTCAGATAGTTTGACAAAGCATCATTTTCTGTAGTATAGGTTCCTAAAACTGAATCAAAATCGAATGCCTTTCTGCTTTGTAGCTTTTTTTCCTGCTCAACATCTACACTAACATGTATGGATAGCGAATCAAGAACAGGCTCAGTATATTCTAATCCAAATGAGTATTTATCGGCTATATTTCGTGAGTTTTTGATTTGATTCCGAATATCGTCAGGCTCAGTTCCCTGGTAAAAAATGGTGCCCGAATTCGTCAAATTGTTTATTTCCGTTCTGATATTTTCATTTTGAATTGAACCGCTTATGTTTCTTCCTTTTCTTCGAAAAGCTTTATTAAAATCTATATTATTATTAAAACTCTGTCTGTTATTTTCATTGGTTACGAACGAAGTGCTTTCGTTGAGTAATTGATTGGCATCATCAAGAGATTCTTCATGAGAATTGTTAGTTGACTGACTATTGGATTTGGCAAACTTTGGAACAATAACAATCGAAAATGTAGAATCAATTTTATATTCTAATTCCATATTGAGATTGTGGCTATACTTATTTTCTTTTGAATCCGAGTTGGAATTGGTTGTAAAATTGCCATCCGGCAGGAAATTGATCTGATTGGTTTTATTTTTGTTTCTGGTATCGGCACTGGCAAAAAAGTAACTCGCTGATGTTTCAAAATCTTTAACTAATTCATCAGAATAATTTATCCCAACCAAATTAGAATGTGTAATTCCTTTATTACCGCCAAAAGTCATTCCGTTCAATCCAAATGAACCATCGGAACTTGTGTAGAAAGAATTGTTCCTGGTTCCGCTCATATTGTCAAAAATCTCATCCATAGAAAAACCAGTTGCGTTGATATTATTGGACGAAGCCAAAATACTTATTTTCCGTTTTCCTTTAAAATAATTCACGAGCGCACTGCTTTCATAGCGCTTGTCAGTCCCACTACCTGCCATGAATTTGCCAAACAAACCTTTATTCTTATCTTCATCAATCGTTAGGTTTATGCTGGCATTATTGGAACTTGCGGCTTGACCAGTGATTTCTTCTTTTTTGGTTTTGGTATCCGTAACCTGCACCTTATTGATAATATCCGATGGCAGATTTTGCAAAGCTATCTTTCCATCTTTATCAAAAAATGGTTTCCCATTCACTAAAATCTGGTTGACTTCTTTTCCGTTAACCGTAATTTTTCCTTCGGCATCAATTTCGACTCCGGGTAATTGTTTTAAAAGCGTTTCCACGTTTGCATCGGGACGCAATTTGAACGATGAAGCGTTGAATTCTAAGGTATCTTTCTTAATCCTGATTGGTGGCGCTTCGTTCTTGATAACAATTTCATCCAATTTATTAATAGATTCTTTTAGTTCAATAGTCCCAAAATCTTTGTCTTCAGTAAATGAAGTCAATTGTGTTTTAGATTGCTGAAAACCAATAAAAGAAATTTTAAGGAATACTGGTTGATTGATTTTCTTAATCTTAAAATCAAAATTCCCGAGCTTGTTGGTAATGGTATAATCTATAACAGCAGAATCTTTGACTGCTGAAAGATAAACAGTAGCAGATTCGATGGGTAATTTTGTAGTTTCATCGATTACTTTTCCTTTTAAGGAAACCGTTTTTTGGGCGAAAGTAAAAGTGCTTATCAGAAGAAAGCAAAGTAGATAGAGAGATTTTGGCATAAAAAAAATTAGCGGTTACTATTAAATTGTAATAATAACGGCTAATTTCTCACTTTATTGTTTAATGTAAAAAATTCTTACGAAAATTTAACATTTACAGATAACGCTATTTTTAGTGTAGTCAGAAATATTCTTTTTAATTATTTTTCTCTTATGTAAATATCAATCGGTACGCCTGAGAAATCCCAGTTTTCACGTATTTTATTTTCTAAGAAACGTTTATAGGCTTCCTGAACATATTGTGGCAAATTGGCAAAAAACACAAACTGTGGCGTTGGTGTTGGCAACTGCATGCAATATTTAATCTTTACGTATTTCCCTTTCAACGCTGGTGGCGGATGAGATTCAATCAATTTCAACATAAAATCATTGAACTTTGAAGTTTGAATACGTTGTTTTCTGTTTTCAAAAACCTGAACTGTTGTTTCCAATGCTTTTAGCAAACGTTGTTTGGTTAATGCTGATACAAACAAAATTGGCACATCGGTAAAAGGTTTTAATTCTTCCTTTATTTTATTTTCATAATCACGTGTTGACATGGTATCTTTTTCAACCAAATCCCATTTGTTTACCAAAATCACAACACCTTTTCTGTTTTTTTCGGCAAGCCAAAAAATACTTTGATCCTGTCCTTCAAAACCTCGGGTAGCATCAATCAACAAAATAATCACATCCGAATGCTCAATAGCACGAACCGAACGCATCACCGAATAAAATTCTAAATCTTCTTTTACTTTGGCTTTTCTACGAATTCCCGCAGTGTCAACTAAGTTGAATTCAAATCCGAAACGGTTGTATTTTGTATCAATCGCATCACGCGTTGTTCCGGCAATATCGGTAACTACGAATCTGTCTTCGCCAATCAAAGCATTAATGAAAGATGATTTTCCTGCATTTGGGCGACCAACAACACAAAATCTTGGTAAAACTTCAGTCTCAGTTGTCTCGGGCAATTCTGGCAAAACTTCTACTAATTTATCTAACAAATCTCCAGTTCCGCTTCCGCTTATACTCGATATCGTAAAATATTCGCCTAATCCTAAATTATAAAATTCAATAGCGTCTTTTTCACGCATTGCATTATCGACTTTGTTTACGGCTATTAAAATTGGTTTGGTAACTTTTCTCAACAACTTAGCAACTGCAGCGTCCATTGGCGTAATGCCTTCTTCAACATCTACCACAAAAATAATAGCATCTGCTTCATCAATTGCCAATTCAACTTGGCGTCGAATTTCACCTTCAAAAATATCATCCGAACCTTTGATATAACCACCTGTATCTATTACCGAAAACTCTTTTCCGTTCCATTCGCTTTTTCCGTAGTTTCTGTCACGGGTAACACCACTAACCGAGTCCACAATGGCTTCTCTTCTTTGGATTAATCTATTAAAAAAAGTAGATTTCCCTACATTCGGTCTTCCTACTATGGCAACAATATTGTTCATGCTTTTATTTTTAAAATCTATTCTCTTTATTCTGTTTTCTATTTTTGATTGTAACCAAATCTGCGCAGCTGAAAAGCATTGCTTCTCCAGTCTTTGTTGACTTTTACATACAATTCAATATGGATTTGTTTTCCGAAGAATTTTTCTAAATCTTCTCTGGATTGCATTCCAACTTTTTTCAAAGCGCCACCTTTGTGTCCGATGATAATTCCTTTTTGTGTATCACGTTCTACCATAATTACGGAACGAATTCGGATGATTTTTTCATCTTCGATAAATTCTTCTGTTTCGATTTCAACTGCATATGGAATTTCCTTGTCATAATTCAAAAGGATTTTTTCACGAATGGTTTCATTCACAAAGAAACGCTCGGGTTTATCTGTCAAGGCATCTTTTGGATAATAAGCTGGCGACACTGGAAGTAATTCTAAAATACGGGCAAAAACTTCTTTTACATTAAAGTTTTCTAATGCCGAAATTGGGTAAATCTCTGCGTTTGGAACTTTCTCCGTCCACATTTGGATTTGCTCTTCTAATTGTTCCTGATTTGATTTGTCAATTTTATTCAAAAGCAATAAAACCGGAATTTTGGCGTGAATGATTTTATTAAAAAAATCTTCGTCTTTCAATTCTTTTTCGCCAATCTCAACCATATAAATCAAAACATCAGCATCTTCGAAAGCAGATTTTACAAAATCCATCATCGATTTCTGCATTTCATAAGCTGGTTTTATAATTCCAGGCGTATCTGAAAGGATAACCTGAAAATCATCCCCATTCACAATTCCGAGAATTCTGTGACGTGTAGTTTGTGCTTTGGAAGTAATGATTGACAATCTTTCTCCAACGAACGCATTCATTAAAGTTGATTTTCCAACGTTTGGGTTACCAATAATATTTACAAAACCTGCCTTGTGCTCCATTATAATGAGAATAAAAAAACCGAAAACTCATGTAGGGTTTTCGGTTTTGGTTTGATTTTAGTAGCGGGAACAGGACTCGAACCTGTGACCTTCGGGTTATGAGCCCGACGAGCTGCCTACTGCTCTATCCCGCGCTGTTTCGAGTGCAAATATACAATGAAAATCGACACA
>NZ_JBDSMB010000169.1:0-3641 GCF_039916025.1 Flavobacterium sp. | reverse complement strand
CTTTCAGCTATTGCATTGGCAATATTCGAACCTCCATTTTGAAAAGCTTTGTTTGAAAAAACAACAAGATAAAAGTGGTGACTTGAACTTCCATCATTAGTTTGAGCCAATAAAAGACTACTTGCCGAAGTGCTATTATTACTATAACCAAAGGTGAAAATGGTGCAGGGTGAAAATGCTTTTACAATGTGGTCTACCACAAGTTGAGTTTCATGTTTTGGGAGAATGATAGTTTCCATGATTACTGATTTTTGATGCAAGTTAGCCACTCACTGTGTCGTACCGAACCAAATCACATTGTATGCTACCAAATACACTGGTATTTTACTACCGCTTTTAACTACTTATTTTTTCCAAATTGCATAGTTTCGTATTTCAAAAGATTTATTATATTTGGAGTATGAATACAACTACAAAACCAAAACACATAGGAAGAAACATTTCCCGCATCCGTGAACTCCGCGGCATGAAACAGGAAGCCCTCGCAATGGCAATCGGCGTAAGCCAGCAGACTATTTCTAATATTGAAGGAAGCGAAACTATTGATGATGATAAACTGCAGCTTATTGCAAAAGAATTGGGTGTTTCAGCTGAAGCTATTAAGGGTTTTTCGGAAGATGTAGTATTTCAAATTATTGGTAACACATACAATGATAATGCATCATCAATTAATTATGGGTGTACATTTAATCCAATTGACAAATTAATAGAAGCCTACGAAGAAAACAAAAAATTATACGAACGACTGCTTGAAGCAGAAAAGAAAAAATAAACCAGCCAATACAATTTTAAAAGCCTCTCAATTGAGAGGCTTTTGCTTTTGGTATTACAAATAAATGTCTGGTTTTATAAATTATCTAATCTATATTTCAACCAAATTACGATAGTCATATTTTTGGTATTCCGCCACTCTGTGCTTTTCTTTATTTAATTCTATTAGTTCATTCTTTACCTGCACCCTGTACCAATGTTCGGGTTTGGTATGTGAAAAAGCACTAAGCTTCAAAGCTACTTCTGCATTTAGCTTTCTCTCACCCGAAAGATATTTTTGAAGATTGCTGTCCCGCATTTCAAAATAGGTGGCTAACTTCCTTTTTGTTAAATTCAGTTCTTTCAGGTACATTTTAACAAAATCAAGAATCTTTAAAACGCTGTCATCGCTATCATTCTCAATATAATCTTCCAGTTTATATTGAATAGAAAGCAATTTGTTAGTCAGTAATTGTTCTTTTGATTGCTTGGCAGAATGAGAAGAAATAAATTCTTTTAATCCTTCTTTCTTTTTATCATTCCATATTTCTTCAGATTGAATTTCTTTATTTTTCATAATTCATTATTTAAAAATTCATTTATCAATTTTTCACTGCCTATCGGAGGAATAACCATAGTTGTTTCTCCAAATTTCAAAGCATTATAATTATTCGAATACACAACCATTAACTTTATTTCATCTTCTTTTTTTTCCTCCAGTACATCAAACGCCAGCCAGCCCTTATAAGTGTCATCGCCTCTTAAAAAACTTAGTCTGCAGGCATAGGCAATCAAACAACCCGCCACTTTTTCATATTCTTTAATTTTGCCATAATTATGAGGGGCAACCTCAACAAAGGCCATATAAGGTTCAACTTTATTTTTCATTTCAAAAGTCAGGCAGCCTTCAATTCTCTCAGGGGTTTCTTCTTTTACAAGAACATAAGTTTCAAAACCTGCTTTTTTAGCATGCTTGTTAAAGTTGAATCTCCAGCCGTCAGTTATAGACGGAAGTGCTGTTTTCAAAGATTTCGAGTTTAAAATCAAGGCGTCTGTTACTGTACCGTCTTTAACTTTTAGTATTTTCACCTTCATTTCTAAACTAATTTTCTACAACAAATATACTAAATAATTATACAAATTGTATAATTATTAGGTTAAATTTCAATTAAAAAATTATCCCAGAAATCAATGTATTTGTATCGTATCAAGAGTTTATAACCAAAAATAAATCTTCAGTACACAATTCAACACCACTAAACTTCTTGAAAAGCAAATCGTTTTTCGGCTTAATCTTTTTAAATGGGTACGGATAGTCAAATTATTTCTTTCAATAATATTAGTGCAATACTGAAATCTTCTATGAATGTCTTTAGGTATAAGAGCAGGAAATAGATTCAACCCATCAGTATAAACCCTTTTTGGTTCTAATAAAATTAACTTGTTAACTAAGGGTTGAATGTTCTCTTTAGTTTTTGAACCTAATATAAAATCAACAACCTGTTTACTTTTCCGCTCAATAGCATAAGTAATCCAGACAACGTTACTTTTGTTTCCTATAAACGTCCACATTTCATCCATTTCATAAGAACACCCTTTTTGATACAATGGTTTTGGTTCTAAGTTATTTCCAATATGGACAATTCTTGACAAAACAATATTAGTTGAAATCTTCAAAATCCTTGAAATACTCCTAATGCCACAACCTTCTTTCAAAAGAACAACTATAGAATCATTTGTATTTTTTTTATAAGCTTGATATGTATAACTTATTTGAAATTTCTTCCGACACAATTTACATCGATAACGTTGCACTTCTAATTGAAATCCATTTTTAACGGCTGTTCCACTGCAATGTGGGCAATATGCTTTTTTCATGTCCTAATTTACTACACAAAGCAAACAAAACCCTCCATTTTACTTACTCTAAAGATTTATAAATAATTAACTGAATATAATACTCATAAAAAAAACAGCAATTAGCTTTTATACTAACTGCTGTTTTTCATTTATTTACGAATTTAATTTTAGCAATGTCCTAATTTGATACATTACCTAAATTAGTATGCTCCAGTTTCTATTCCTGAAATCAAATTTTCATCATCAATCGAAACATTATAATATGCATTTGAAGCTACGTGTATAAAATATAATTTTATTAAATTATTATTTTCCTCATACTTATACAAAAGAACCTTATTCTCTCTTTTCGCCAAGCTATTATTAAAATCCAATTTGATGTTACTCTTTTCGATTATAACTACTTTATCGCAAATCTCAAAAGGAGTAATGCTTTCAAATAGATTTAAATTATTATAAATAATAATACTATCTTTATTTTGATTACATAACTGAAAATATTCAATAAATTTTTCAGACTTCACTATTTTTATTAGTTTCTCATTATCATTTTCAGTTTTACTGCATGAAGATAATATAAGTACAAATAAGTTGATATTCAATAACAAAATTGTTTTATAAATAATTTTCATTTTATTAAGATTTATATATTGGTTTAAGAACTCTCTTTTTCGCAGGCGCTGGAGCCTCATGTTGTTTTTGAGGAACTATAACTGTTATTTTCTTACGGTTTGCTTTTGGTAAAGTTGGCAGTACGCCTTTTTTTGCCCTTAATAAACTTGTTTGACTAACAGGGTTAAATTTATCCGATACCCAAGCCGTAGGCATTTTGTCTTTGGTATCAAGCCACCACCAAATTACATTTTCTATAGCAAATCCACGTTCATCAACTAAAGTTTGTTTACTGCAAATTCCGATGATATTGACCACCCAATTCCGATTTAAAGTGAGCACCTAATTCCGATTCAAAGTGACCATCTAATTCCAGTTTAAATTGACCACCCCAATTTTCATTAAAAAACTACTTTTTC
>NZ_JBDSMB010000168.1:0-3106 GCF_039916025.1 Flavobacterium sp. | reverse complement strand
CTGGACCCCGTAAGTATTGCTTTTCCATCGGGTGAAAAGGCGACTGAAGTTATGGGCGCAGATTGCCACTCCTTTATCAAAATTCCATCCAGATCCCATAACCGGATAGCTCCATTTGTAGAGCCGGTAAGTATTGTTTTTCCATCCGGTGAAAAGGCGACTGAAGATATAGGAGATAAGTAGATTATCACAGGCACACTAAACTTCTTTATCAGATTTCCATCAAGCCCCCACAATCTTGTAGTTTGATCTTTCGAGCCGGTAAGTATTGTTTTTCCATCCGGTGAAAAGGCGACTGAAGTTACATCATCACCATGCCCTTCAAATACCTTTAGCATAATTCCATCCAGCCCCCATAAACGGGCAGTGCGATCCCAGGAGCCGGTAAGTATTGTTTTACCATCGGGTGAAAAAGCAACTGAAGTTATAAAATTATAATTCGCCTTAAATTCCTTGATCATATTTCCGCCAAGGCTCCACAAACGGGCAGTTTGATCTTCAGAACCTGTAAGGATCATGTTTCCATCGGGCGAAAAGGCAATTGATGTTATCGGAGATTTATGGCTTCCCGCGATTTTATAAAAAAAATTTTCGTAGAAAATATTATTCGCTTCTCTTTCAATTTCCTGCTTACTATCATTTAGCATAGCCTGTTCAGCCAATCTTAAGGCTAACGTGGGGTTATATTCCACTATTCTTTTTGCTTCAGAAATAAGATAATTGGCTTGCACAATTTTGGTTAGTTTTTGTGCTTCTTCTAAAGCATCTTCTGCTTTTTTTCGCAAAGCGTCAATTTCATCAAATACTATATTCACTTTTGCTTTTACTTTGTCTTTTTTGGTGGGATCAAATGCTTCTGCAGCAAAATATAAATTCATAGCTTTTTTGTATTCTCTTTTGTTAAACTCACTATTTCCCATTTCCATGGCTTCGGCATAGCTGCGCTGTCCTATTGCAGCAGCAAAGAAGATCATAAAAAAAAAGAAAAATAAAAAGTGGCGCATGAATAAAACGTCGGTTTATATTTTTAATCAGTTATTATTTCACAATTAGGTAAAAGCCTTTTGATTTTTTCAATTTCAGCCTGGGAAATATTATTTCCATTTAATGAAAGGGTTTTCAGTTTTTTCAACTTATCGATTTCGGGAGGTAGTTTCCTCAACTGATTACCTTCTACGTACAGGTTGGTCAAATTATTTAATTCTCCGATTTGTACGATTAAATTGGTCAGTTTGTTATGCGACAAATCGAGGGTTCTTAAATTTTTCAATTCTTTGATTCGTGTAGGCAAATTTGTCAATTCATTTTCTGATAAATTCAGAGTTATCAATTTTTTCAGATCGCCGATGTCATCTGGTAAGATTTTTAAACCAATATCAAATAATGACAGTTCTGTTAGGTTTTTCATTTTTTCAACAGGAGAAGGCCAACTATTAAACTCGATTTGACTCAAACTTAATGTAGTCAGATTTTTATTCGACTCAGCGAATTGAGCAGGTAACTTGTCAAGATTGTTTTCGTTCAGATAGAGTTTTTTTAGGTTTCTCAAATTCGTAATAATGTCCGGAAATCTGTCGAATTCGTTACTATTTAAATACAATTCCTTTAAATTGGTTAACCTGCTTATTTCAGATGGTAAATCACTCAACTGGTTAAGACCCAAAATCAGGGTTCGTAATTTTTTCAATTCACCGATTTGTTTGGGCAAGCTTTTCAATTTATTACCTAGTAAATCCAGGGTTACCAAATTTTTCAGATCTTCTATTTGCTCCGGCAAACTTGTAATTTGAAAATTTGCCAAATGCAAGTATTTCAGATTACTTAATCCAGTTATTTTTAGAGGAAAACTATTAGTATCATTTCGGTTCTCCAAAAACTCCAATATTCTATTAGAATTTGGGTTATTATAAAAGCTTTTGAAAATTAATATCTCCAGCTGTGGATAATTCAAAACTTTGGCGGGAAATGTATCCAATTGCTTATCAGAAAGGTCAATTGCCCTGATGCTAGTGTCAATAGCTTTGATATCATAAGCAACTTTGTATTTAATGCCTGAAGTGTCAAGCAAGTAATCTACGCCCTCGCTTTTCACTTTTGCCAATCCAAAAAGTTCAAACTGATCAAACTGCTCTGCCTTATCCCATTTGCCAAATTTTGTTATCTCATCTCCACTCGTGTCAATAAAGTAGAATTTATCATCATTAAAAGCAAGGGCAAATCTTCCTGCATAAAAATAAAATGCATCAATAAGTTTTTGAGCTTTGTTTAAAGATGTAAGGGCTTTTTCATTAGCAATTTTGGTTTGTTTTTCTGCATCCTCTGCTTTTTTACGCAACGCATCAATTCTATAAAATGCCTTATTCACTTTTTCTTTTACTTCACCTTTATTTTCAGGTTGAAATGCCGCTGCCGCAAAGTAATAATTGATTGCTTTTTTGTATTGTTGCTTTTTAAATGCATCATCTCCCTGTTGCATGGCTTCGATAAAGTTGCTTTGTGCCTTTGCGGTAATAAAGGTGATTATACAAAGAAAGAAAAATAAAAGGCGGTTCATGTATTACTAAATTTATTTAAAAAAGCTCGTTTCAAATTGTTTTTAGATGATTGCTAACAACTGGAATATTAATTACAAAAAGCAATTTTAGTTTTAAATTCTTTTATTTTATACCATATAATTGTCTTTGCTCAGCAGATAATGATTGAAGCTTATCACTTTTTAGAAAATCTTCTAACGGTAAAGGTATCTCCCACAAACGGACGATACTATTTGAAGAGCCGATAAGGATTGTTTTGCCGTCTGGAGAAAACGAAACGGAATTAATTTCAAAGGCGTTAACTTTAATTTCCTCAACCAGATTACCTGCTAAGTCCCACAAACGGGCAGTTTTATCCCGGGAGCAGGTAAGGATCATTTTGCCATTAGGCGAAAAGGCTACCGAGGTAATAATATTACGATGACCTATAAATTGCTGAATGGTTTTTCCGTTTAAGTTCCACAAACGGGCAGTTTTATCTGAAGATCCGGTCAAAATTGTTTTTCCATCCGGTGAAAAAGCTACGCAAAAAATATATCCCGAATGACCTCTAAATTCATGCAGCGTTTCTC
>NZ_JBDSMB010000167.1:0-5817 GCF_039916025.1 Flavobacterium sp. | reverse complement strand
TGTAGCCTTTGTATAGTAAATCCTTATCGTAAATCTGTTTTAACAACCACCAAACCGATTCCATATATTTGGATTTGTAGGTCACATATGGATCTTCCATATCAACCCAATACCCCATTTTTTCGGTCAGGTCATTCCAAACATCCGTATAACGCATCACGGTTTTTTTACACGCTTCGTTATATTCTTCGATTGAAATTGTTTTTCCGATGTCTTCTTTGGTAATTCCTAATTCTTTTTCGGTTCCTAATTCAACCGGAAGACCGTGAGTATCCCAGCCTGCTTTTCGCTTAACCTGAAAACCTTTTTGAGTTTTATAACGACAGAAAATATCTTTGATAGCACGCGCCATTACGTGGTGAATTCCAGGCAAACCATTTGCAGATGGCGGCCCTTCAAAAAACACGTAAGGTGTAGCGCCTTCGCGGGACGTTACGCTTTCTTCAAAGATGTTGTTTTCTTTCCAAAAATCAAGAACATCTGAGGCCACTTTTGGCAAATCAAGTCCTTTATATTCAGTAAACTTAGTACTCATTTTTGTCGTTTTCTTTAATCAAGTCTGCGAAAGTAATAAATAGTTGTGAGTTATGAGTTATGAGCGGGGTTTTTTTGCGTTAGCGATTGGAATGGAAATCCTTTTTTAAATTGCCACGGGTTTAAACCCGTGGCAATTTAAAAAAGATTGTAATGGAAAGCGCGACCCGTAGGGTAACGCCCAAAGTATTTTTAAGCAAAAACTTCTTTTAAAACGTCGAGTGATTTTGGCTTTTTGAAACCATCGAGATGAATGGTGTAATAGTCTAGGAGGATTTTTAACAGCATTTGGCGTTCGATACCTGCAAAAACTTTTTGGTCGCTGTCAAATTTTAAATCGATTAATTTTTTGAATAGGAACGTTTCGTGTTCGGAAAGGCAATTTGTTCCCTGAAAGGTCGTGAAGTTTCCCTCTATGCAATCGAAAAATTTAAAAACATCTTCTGAGTTGTCGGGATAAAAACCAAAAAACTTGGTCATTTCGAGCATCAGAATCAGATGGAAATTTGCCATTTCATCGTGAGCATCGAGCCAAAGCAATGCCGATTCGAGAAAGTTGAACAGGTTTTCGTTTTTTTCTTCTTCGTGTATGCTGTGATGGATGATTTCGGAGAGAAACATCACTATGGTGCTTTTTACGATATCGGTGGAAATTGTTTGGTAAGCGTGTGCGAGTTTTATTTCCTTGAAATGCTCGAGTGTTCCTTTATTCTTGTGATTGGCTTCTATTTCGAGTAAAGTTAACGGCTGGAAATAAGCAATTTTCTGATTTGATTTTTTTGCCGCAAAAGCATTTGGAACAAAATAACTTTTCAAACCATCGGAATGCGTGAGACATTTCACTATCAGGCTTTTTTCCTGATATTTCAGAGAAGAAATGACAATAGCTTTGGTTTTAACGAGCATTTGTGTTTGAATTTATAAGCTCTTCCTGTTTGAAACGTTTATCCAAATACTTTTTACCCAATCTTTTGTTGAAGTTAAAAGTTAGTGAAACCCGGTGATGTCCAATATCTGATATCTTATTATTGCCAACCGAAATTCCGTAACCATAAGTTAAATTCATCCAGCTGTAAAAGCTTAAACCCAATTCGGGGATTATCCTAAATTCTGAATCTCCCTTTTGAAAATAATTAACAGCGGATAGCCTTAAGACGAAAATCATCGGATTGAATTCATACCCAATTTTAGGAGCAATTATGTTATTGCAATCTGACTCAAGTCCAATCCGTATTCCCTGAATACCAACAATTGGGACTTTAGGGTTCAAATCTATAATAGACTTGCCCACCAAAAGATTAACATCAAGGAATACATTTCGTTGTACTATAATACCCGGAGAAAAAGCGAAACGGATTTTGTTATCGGAATCGGTGACTTTCTCCTGACTGTTTGCTAAAAGGCAGCAATTAATGAATAAGAAAAGGAATGTTTTTTTCATCATTGACTATCGTACAATCATCACTTTTTTAACGGCTGTTTCAGAGGCATCCTGGGCAGAAATGAAAATCATATAAACTCCTGAAGCTACGTTGTATTTTCCAAAAGCTTTGGTATCCCATTCTACTGTTCCGCCTTCGGAAGTGGTTTCGTAAACTAAATTCCCTTCGATATCGGTGATTTTGATATTGGCTTTCGAAATTAATCCGGCGATTTTTACTGTTCCAACGAATTCCGGCCGAACCGGATTTGGATAAACATAAACTGCGTCTAAATTATCGGCAGGTCTTGTTGATGTGCCTTTAAAAGAAACCATTCCTCTATCGGTTGCAAAGAAAATTTCTCCAGTAACACTGTTTATATCAATATCATTTATCACATTACTTGGTAAAGGCGAATTGTCTTTTGTGAAGTGATAAATTGTTTCCTGACCATTGGAAGAAAACAAAAATACGCCTGAATCGGCAGTTCCAATCCATTTTTGATTTGAACCATTAACGGCAATATCGGTAATAAACTGTTCGTATAAAAGTTCTTGTGCGAGGCCATCTTCCAGTATAATAATCGCATTGGCTTTCATTTGCTCTTCGCTATTGTAGCTACCGGCACTTGGCAATACGCGCAAACCGCGATTTGTTCCAATCCAAACCTGGTTCCGGTTATCTACAGCAATTGCCCGTACATCTATGGAAGGAAGATTTCCTAAATCGGCTCCTTCGGATATTTTTTTAAAGATATTGGCGGTTTCATTAAACGCTACAACTCCGTTTTTGTAGGTCGCAATCCACTTTGTACCGTTTTTATCGATGGCTATTTTGCAAAAATCGTTACTTCCATAATCGGTTAAGATATTTTCCATATTAAAAGATTGCCATGTACCGTCTGCCTTTAATACTTTCAACCCGTTTTTAATTCTGCTGTTGGTCAGCCACAAATTTCCCGATTTATCAAAAGTGGTACTGTTTATTCTGCAATTCCCAGTCGCTCCTTCTAATCCGCTATTGGTTGCATCTAATAAAATTGTAGGGATGTCGTTTTCAATTTTTAATAATCCGCTAAAGTATGAAGCTACATATACCTGGTTTTCATCATTCGGATTTACAGCTATTCTCACTAAAGCTTTTGCCTCTAATACTTCGCTATAGGGAATGTTTAACCAGCCGTCAGTTTCATTGTATTTGCTCACTCCAAACTCACCAATACCGCTTGGTAAAAAGGTAAATGGATTATACGTAATATCGTAACCACCATAATCTGCCCATAAATTTGAAGAGGAACTATTTATTGAAAATATATTATTTCGTGTTGGTCCATTTGGCATAATAAATTCGAAATTAGTTGGGGAACTAATGGGTGAAGAAACGATTCCGTTTTCATTGGTGCCAATATAAATAGTTTCATTCGCTACAGTAGCACAAGAAAACGTTACAGGAATTGAAGTTATTTGTGAGTTCTGAATATGAATTATTTGACTTAATGAAGTGTTGAAGACAAAGACATGGTTAAGTGAGTTTACAATTAAATAATTTGAAGCAGTGCGAATATGGTATCCAATTTGTCCAATTGCTCCAATTTGTTCGAAATATATGCCATTATACTTATAGATATTATTATCAGCGTTCATTCCTATAAGCTGATTATTGAACGTTACTAATCCGTTCCAAAAACCGTTATCAAAAATCTGCCATTGTGCATAATCGTTCAGATTTGGATTTGATAAGGCTGCTTTTTTAATTCCGTAATATTGTGTTACAGCATATATTTCCCCATTAAAAACTGCTGTTTGATAAATTTTTATTTCCTGTCCGGCCGGACCGATAAAATAAGTATCGCCAAATTCTAAGGTTGCCAATTTATATTGCACAACACCAAAATCACAGGATACATAGACAATTCCATCGTATTCCATGAAATGGTTTACTCTTTTGATATTGGCGGGAATATTTTTATTGATGATATCTACAACGTTTAACATGGTTCCATCGGCATCATTAATGACAATCATTAATCCGTCTTCGTAGCCTACAATTGTTTTGTTGAAAGTTTCGCTGTGATAAATGGCCGAAATGGTTTGTCCTGAAAGACCATCAATCGTGTTTATGGTTTTTATATCATTAGTTGCCAGATTTTTGGTGAACAGAGCGTTTTCGGCAGCAGCATAAATTTTAGTGCTTGATTCTGAAACATCTTTGATTTGATTGTATGAAAAATAACCTTTCCAATTCTGAAATGGCTGTGATAAGCAAACTTGGAAAAAAAGAAATAAAACCCAGAAAAAGCACTTTTTCATCTGAAAAGAATTAGCATACAAATATAGTATATAACGCAAAAATTATCTAATTGTTGTATAAATCAAAAAATGCCATCATTTCTGATGGCATTCCAAGGGTTTTTTTGGTTGGTTTATTTTATTATACTATTCCTTGTGCTAACATCGCATCGGCTACTTTTACGAAACCGGCAATGTTTGCTCCTTTTACGTAATCGGTATATCCTGTTGAATCTGTACCGTATTTTACGCAAGCTTCGTGGATGTTTGCCATGATGTTTTTCAATCGTTGGTCAACTTCTTCTGAAGTCCAGCTTAAACGCAAAGAGTTTTGTGACATTTCAAGACCTGAAGTAGCAACTCCACCAGCATTTGATGCTTTTCCTGGAGCAAAAAGAATTTTTGCTTTTAAGAATTCAGTTACTGCTTCCGGAGTTGAAGGCATGTTTGCTCCTTCAGCAACACAAGTACATCCGTTTGCGATAAGTGCTTTTGCTTCGTCTCCGTTTAATTCGTTTTGAGTCGCGCATGGTAATGCGATGTCACATTTTACTTCCCATGGACGTTTTCCAGCTACAAATTTTGCAGAAGGATATTTAGTCACATAATCAGAAATTCTTCCGTAGTTCACGTTTTTGATTTCCATGATGTAAGCTAATTTCTCAGCAGTGATTCCGTCTTTATCAAGAATATATCCTGAAGAGTCAGAAGCTGTAATTACTTTTCCACCAAGTTCAGTTGCTTTTTCGATAGCGTATTGCGCAACGTTTCCAGAACCGGAAACAACAACAGTTTTTCCTTCAAAGCTTTGACCTTTGGTTGCCAACATGTTTTGAGCAAAGTATACATCGCCATAACCTGTAGCTTCAGGACGGATTAATGAACCACCGAAAGTGATTCCTTTTCCGGTTAAAACTCCGGTAAATTCGTTTCTTAATCTTTTATATTGACCGAACATATAGCCGACTTCTCTTCCTCCAACACCGATATCTCCGGCAGGAACGTCAGTATCAGCGCCAATATGTTTAGATAATTCAGTCATGAATGCCTGACAGAATTTCATTATTTCGATATCCGTTTTTCCTTTTGGATCAAAATCAGAACCACCTTTTCCACCGCCCATTGGCAATGTGGTCAAACTGTTTTTAAAGGTTTGTTCGAAAGCTAAGAATTTCAGGATACTCAAGTTTACTGATGGGTGAAAACGAATTCCTCCTTTGTATGGTCCGATAGCTGAATTCATCTGAATTCTGTATCCGCGGTTTACTTGTGTATTTCCGGCATCGTCAATCCAGGTAACACGGAACATGATTACTCTTTCCGGCTCCACCATTCTTTCCAAAAGCATTTTGTTTTGGTATTTTTTATTTTGTTCAATAAACGGAATTACTGTTTCAGCAACTTCCATAACTGCTTGCATAAATTCAGGTTCATGACCATTTCTTTTTGCAACCAATTCCATAAATGCGTTAATACTTTGTGACATAAATTATACTATTAATTTTTTTTAAGAAATCGATTTCGTAAAATCGGACAAATATACATTTTATTCAAATAATGGCATCTTTTTTTTT
>NZ_JBDSMB010000166.1:0-5884 GCF_039916025.1 Flavobacterium sp. | reverse complement strand
GAAATCCTTTTTATTTTTTCTTTAAAAATGAAAAGATTGCAGTGTAAAGCTGGAAATAGCTTCAAATAAAAAAGCTATTGCTTATTTTTGCAAATTACATACTGAATTTTATCATGTTAGAAAATCCAAAAAGATATACCATCACTGCTGCGTTGCCTTATACGAACGGCCCAATTCACATTGGTCATTTGGCCGGCGTTTATGTGCCATCAGATATATATGCCCGTTATTTAAGATTACAAGGAAAAGACGTTGCGTTCATTTGCGGAAGCGATGAACACGGTGTTGCCATTTCGATGAAAGCCAAAAAAGAAGGCATCACACCACAACAGGTTATCGATAAATACGACGGAATTATTCGTCAGTCGTTTATAGATTTCGGGATTTCGTTTGATAATTATTCGAGAACATCTTCTAAAATTCATCACGATACCGCTCAGGAATTTTTCAGAAAATTATATGATAAGGGCGATTTCATCGAAGAAGTTACCGAACAACTGTATGATGCCAAAGCAGATCAATTTCTTGCAGACCGATTCGTAACCGGAACTTGTCCGAAATGCGACAATCCGGAAGCTTATGGCGATCAATGCGAGCGTTGTGGTTCGACGTTGAATGCAACTGATTTGATCAATCCAAAATCTACAATTACTGGCGATACGCCAATTTTGAAATCAACTAAACACTGGTTTTTACCTTTGGACAGATATCAGGATTTTTTACAGAAATGGATTTTAGTTGACCATGCAAAAGACTGGAAAGTAAACGTTCTTGGGCAAGTGAAATCATGGTTGGATGACGGATTAAAACCTCGCGCAGTAACACGTGACTTAGATTGGGGAATTGATGTTCCGGTTGAAGGTGCCGAAGGAAAAAAATTATATGTTTGGTTCGATGCCCCAATTGGGTACATTTCTGCGACCAAAGAATGGGCAGCAAGAGAAGGAAAAAATTGGGAAGATTACTGGAAAAAAGACGACACCAAATTGGTTCACTTTATTGGAAAAGACAATATCGTTTTTCACTGCATTATTTTTCCGGCGATGCTAAAAGCCGAAGGAACTTTCATTTTACCAGATAATGTTCCGGCAAATGAGTTTTTGAATCTGGAAGGAAACAAACTTTCGACATCAAAAAACTGGGCGGTGTGGCTGCATGAATATTTACAGGATTTCCCGGAAAAGCAGGATGTGTTGCGTTATGCTTTGACAGCAAATGCTCCAGAAACAAAAGACAACGACTTTACCTGGAAAGATTTTCAGGCGAGAAATAATAACGAATTGGCAGCGGTTTTTGGGAATTTCATCAATCGTGTTGTGGTTTTAACCAATAAATATTACAACGGAATTGTTCCAAATCCGAATGAATTTAATGACGTTGATGCACAAACTTTAGCCGAATTAAAAGCGTATCCTGCTGTGATTTCTTCTTCTATTGAAAGATACAGATTCCGTGAAGCGCAAGGCGAATTAATGAATGTGGCTCGTTTGGGAAATAAATATTTAGCGGATGAGGAACCTTGGAAAATGGTAAAGACCAATCCGGAAAGAGTGCAGACTCAAATGTATGTAGCGCTTCAGATTGCGGCTGCTTTACAGGTTTTATGTGAACCATTTTTACCGTTTACGTCAAATAAACTGGCAACAATTTTAAATACAAAAAATCTAAGTTGGAATGCAGTTTCTGAAACATCAGATTTACTTCCTGCCGGACATCAAATTGGTGAAGCAGAAATATTATTTGCCCAAATTGAAGATGCCGAAATCCAAAAACAAATAGACAAATTAGAAGCTACCAAAACATCAAACGCGATGGAAAATAAAGTAACCGAACCTCAAAAACCAACCACAACATTTGACGAGTTTGCCAAATTAGATTTGCGTGTCGGAACGATCGTTGAAGCTGAAAAAATGCCAAAAGCCAACAAACTTTTAGTATTAAAAGTGGATACAGGCTTAGACGTGAGAACTATAGTTTCAGGAATCGCCGAGCATTTTTCACCTGAAGAAGTGATTGGAAAACGCGTGACAGTTTTAATAAATCTTGCCCCAAGATCTTTACGCGGCGTGGAAAGTGAAGGCATGATTTTGATGACCAATAACGCTGAAGGGAAATTGGTTTTTGTAAATCCGGATGCTGATGGAGTTGATAATGGTGCTCTAATTAGTTAATGCCAAAAAACAAAAACATGAAAAAAATCTTTTACTTACTTATCTGCCTAATTTGTTTGAATTCATTTTCTCAGGAAATAATTAAAAGTGTCAACTTAAATATCAGTAAAAAAGCAGAAGTTTTTCAAATTGTTGAAGAAAGTAAAAAACAGGTTTCTTTGTTTTTCAGCGCCAAAGTCAACGTGCTTTCAGTTCGTTTTGATGAAAATTTCAATGTGATTGATTCGCTTACAACCCCAAAACCATCAAAAGAATATGATGATATTGTTGGTTATAGCTTATCGGATAATAAATATTATACTTATTGGTCAAATTCAAACGGCAAGGAATTATTGTCGCAATGTTTTGATTTCGATACTAAAAAAGTAACATCAAAATCTTTTTCTATACCTTTTGAAAAGGAGAAAATCATAAAAAAGATTACCGTTAATAATGTCTTTTACATGATTACAATTTTAAAAGGCACCGGTATTCTAAACTTTTATGTGATAAAAGATGCTGTTGTTGAAAAGAAAAGTATTGATTTATCTGCAAAAAGGTTCCTTGACAGAGATGATAAAGTAACTACGCTTTGGGATATTATCTCTTCCTCTACTTTTTATGAAATGCCGTTTTCATTTAAGACAATTTCTAACGAAACACCACCTTCTTTAGCTTTAAGTGCTAATAAACGTAAGATTTATGTTTTTGGAAATCAATTGATGTTTACACTGGACAACAACAGACGATTTACCCAAACCTTTACTATTGATTTAAATGATTTTTCGTCTTCATCAAAAATGTATCAACAGCCAAGCTTTCCTGAAGATGTCAAAATTAACAATGATAATGGACAGTCTGTAACTTATTATTATGATTCAAATTCGTTTTTTCTTAAGGACAAACTTGTTCAGATAAAAATCAATTCAGATTTCATGAAGTTGTCTGTAAAAAACATCGCGGGTGAAGAGACAAAGAGCTTTCTTATTAATGATCAGGAAATCAGCTTTAAAAATTCAGACATATATCAGGAAAACGGAAGTGTCAAAAGTCTCCGTGTTTTAGGCAAGTCAAGTCAGTTATTGCGAAAAATAAACGACATATATCCTTCGCTATCTCTTTATGAAGCAAACCAAAAATTATATATGATTATTGGTGGTGTTTCAGAAATTCAGCAAAATAACGCAATGATGCTTGGTGGTATGTATGGAGTTTCTGGTGCGCTAATTGGTATGGCATTATCATCAAATTATTCTCTTAATAATCTGAATTCTTATAATGGAAGAAAAGTAGTTTACGTCAATTGTTTGTTTGATACTAATTTCAACCATATTGATGGTGAAGTTAAAAAAACTGCTTTTGATAATGTAAGGGCTTTTTCAGAAAGTCATGATAAGCTGATTGCTCCAGTTCTTTTTAAACTGAACTCGAACTTGTATTATGGCGGTTTTGATAGTGAAGCAGGAAGTTATTCTTTTTATAAATTCAATGATTAAACAGTGCCGAAGAAGCTAATCATATATGCCATTTTATCCTGGTTATTGGCGTTAGTCTTTTGGCAGATTATTTTCAATTCACATGAAGTCTTATCGCTGATTTTATGGGAAATTCATACCATTTTCACTTCGGTTTTGGCTTTTTATATTCTTATCAGCTTAATTGTTCCCGAGAGAATATTGGACATTGTCAAAATCATTTTTAGAATTCTATTCAAGGTTTGGTTTGTCATTTTTATTGCCTTCTCGCTAAAAAAATCATTTGATATAAGAGGATTTCTGCTGACAGCTACTTTTGTTTTTGGATATTTAGAAGGGCTAATCGATTTGAATTCCTGGCTTACTAATAAAAATGGCGATTTTATTTTGAATTATTTCAATGCGAAAAATTCAAAAAACACCCGGATTTCAGTTTGCGTTATCATGCTTTCACTTATTCACATTTTTTCGGCTATGATTGCTTTTGTTTTTTTCAGCATCAAATAACCTTAAAACGTATGTGGATATTTTTGTAACTTTATAAAAATTCCGAAATTATGTTATCAAAAAAGATCGAATCGGCGCTTAATAAGCAAATACGAATTGAAGCAGAATCTTCCCAAATATATTTGTCTATGGCTTGTTGGGCCGAAATTCAAGGTTTAGAAGGCGTTGCGCAATTTATGTATCGACAATCGGACGAAGAGCGAATGCACATGCTTAAATTGATAAAATATGTAAATGAACGCGGCGGGCATGCAGCAATAACAGAATTGAAATCTCCCAAAACTTCTTTTGGTACATTTAAAGAAATGTTCGGAGAATTATATCAGCACGAATTGTTCGTTTCGCAATCCATTAATGAGTTGGTTCATGTAGCTTTTGAAGAAAAAGACTATGCCACACATAACTTTTTACAATGGTATGTAGCCGAGCAGATTGAAGAAGAAGCTCAGGCGAAAAACATATTAGACAAAATTAATTTGATTGGAGATGACAAAGGTGGTTTGTATTTATTTGACCGCGACATTCAGCAAATTACAGTTAACAGTTCTATCGGAATCAATAAAAATTAATCCGAATTCCACTCGTTTTGAGTAATAAAGAAAAACATAAATCAAAAAAGAAACACGAAAAAGTGCTTCTTAAACTTCACAAAATTGCTGAAAACTGCAAGTCGGAGTGTTGTGAGAAATATAAAAAAAAGGAAAGCAAACGATGCAAACGATGCCCGATGTTTGACTTGCTCAAAAAATATAAAACTCCTTCAGAATGATGGAGTTTTTTTGCTAAAATGAAAACTATGAACCTAAAAGTAATTGCCTTCGATGCTGATGACACTTTGTTTGTCAATGAACCCTATTTCCAGGAAACGGAACAAAAATTCTGCGCTTTGATGGGTAATTATTTATCGCATCACAGTTTGTCACAGGAATTATTTAAAACGGAAATCGATAATCTGGATTTATACGGTTACGGAATCAAAGGTTACACGCTATCAATGATTGAAGCGGCAATGAAAATTTCTAACAACACTTTGTCAATTGAAGTTATTGGAAAAATTATCGAATTGGGAAAAGAGTTATTGCAAAGACCTATCGAGCTTTTAGATGGTGTAGAAGAAACGCTTCAGGCGCTTCAGGGAAAATACAAACTGATTGTGGCTACCAAAGGCGATTTGAAAGACCAGCAAAGAAAACTTCACGACTCCGGACTTGGCCCTTATTTTCACCATATTGAAGTGATGTCCGATAAACAGGAATTGAATTATGAAAAACTTTTAAAGCGTCTGGAAATTGAACCAAATGAATTTTTTATGATTGGAAATTCTTTGAAATCAGATGTTTTGCCTGTATTGGGTATTGGCGGTTATGCAGTTCATATTCCGTTTCATACTACCTGGGAACACGAAAAAATTAATCATACTGTTGATCATCCAAATTTTAGAACGCTGGAAAAAATATCGGATGTTTTAGAAATCTTGCTCTGATAAAACTATAGCTGATAATTAATAAAAAAGCGGCAGAGTTTTCACTTTGCCGCTTTTAGTAATTCTTTTGATTTTCACAAAGCGTTCAAAACTGACAGAATATCATCTCCATACTTCTCCGTTCTCGCTTTGCCAAAAGCCGTAACATTTTCTAATTCAGATAACGTTTGCGGATTTGCTTTTGCAATTGCTGCCAAATGAGAATTATGACAAATTCTGAAAGATGACCAATCTAACTTTTTTGCTAAATCATTTCTCCACTGACGAAG
>NZ_JBDSMB010000165.1:0-1795 GCF_039916025.1 Flavobacterium sp. | reverse complement strand
TGTACAAACAGCCTCAAATAATTTGAGCAATGCCCTTTAAGACTTTAAATCCGTAGCAGCCAATTACACCCATACCAATAGAGCCCATAACGGTTGTACCACCTGTTTAGATTTAGTGAGTATATCCATGATCTCACTTTGTAGCTGTACAAGCAGCCTCTATAATTTTTAAATAACTTTTCAAATTGGGGTAAACCACAACGTCAGTGAAAATTCTATGATACTGCAAATGTTGTACATACTTTTCAAATTGTAATAAACCACAATTTTATTCAAAGTTCTATCAGGTTTAAGCAATTGTATCCCTGATAAATATTTAGTGAGTATAAATCCTGTCTCACCATACGGCTGTACAAGCAGCCTCCATTTCTTCGGTTATTCAACAATGACCTGAATACCCGCCTTTTCAGCTTTGTAGTTTATTTTATCTTTCAGGCTGTAATAACTCCAATTTTGCAGCAGGAATGGGTCTTGCTTCGCTATTTCTTCTTTTTGTTCCTGATTAACCAAGATTAAGGTGGCAGCCTCATGTTTCACGCAAAGATCAATTAGCTTCCGACTGTACACATGTAACTTATATTCAACATATCTTTTTTCCTGATGCTGATAATCTTCCAGACATTTCTTTTTCCGTTTAGTGCCATGACCGCCACGGTTAAAGGCAACTGCTTTTTTTACCCTGTGAATAGCCGCCTGTATGGCTAATCTACGATGCAGGAACTCTTCTTTGTTTCCAATGGTATGTTCATCACTTCCAATTTTAACAGTAACCGGATGTTCGATAGATAGTGAAGCCTCGGCAATAACAGAGGTGTCTAATTGATGTTGTTCTTTTTCAATCTGAATAGCCGCCAGTAAAAAAACTTTACCTTGATCCAGTTGGATATGGCTGGCACAAAGTTTTAACGTACCATTCAGAATCCTGTCCAACATAATTTTTTTATCTGATTTATCTTTTCCTAAATAAGTTCTGAAGGGAATCTGGAATAGCTTGAAACAAAAATTCTTATTGTCAGGTGTACGGCCCAATTTTGAAATTACTTCTGAACCAAAAGGCAGAGGAATATTTTTCTTATAGTTTCTTAACGACTTTTCACCTTTCCAATAAGCGGCCTTTTCTTTGTTAAAATAGGAAATAAGAGTATTATTTAGGTTGCTTAGGATATTGGTAGGGATTTGCCCTTTAAAATGATTAGAAAGTACCCGATACGTGGTATTCTGACGAGACGATTTTAAAATTCCATTTTCTTCTTTTTTTTCGTCAGCAATTTTAAGCTTAATTTCTTCGGTTAAATAAAAGAAGTCCTTAACCTGTTCCTGTACAAAATGGTGGCTCATAATCATATTAGCGGAACGGAAACAAATCCATTGCCAATTATAAAGCTGATCTTTTGCCTGTTTGATCACTTCTTTATCATCAGAATCAATGAGTAACTGAATTTTGCGGGTGATAATCATCTTATTGTTTTCCATAGCCTTAGATTTTTACTTTTTTAATTTTGGTACAGGCGTTTGAAAATGCCTTTTGAATATAGCCCTGATTTAAGTTTAAGGCCGTTGCTATTTCTTCAAAACTGTATTGGAGTTCATAGCGCATGTGTAGAATAGCCGATTGTTCTTCGCATAAATCCCCTTCAAACTTAAACTTATTGGTTTTTCCTACTGTGGTAAGTTTTTGGGTATTTGTTAGGATGGCTTTAAGGCATTCCAGTGTTTTTTCAACTTTTCTTGCCACCTGATAATCTGATATGCCCCCAATATGCCATGCGATGCGGTCATAATTAAAAGAATACTT
>NZ_JBDSMB010000164.1:0-20761 GCF_039916025.1 Flavobacterium sp. | reverse complement strand
CCTGTTTGTTGTGCAACCATAAGCTACTAGTGGATATATCCCTTAAAGTCTTTGTGTTCTTCTTTTAAAAGCTCTTCAGATGAAAGCGATTTAAAATACTCGTACGTCAATTTCATTCCTTCTTCTCTTGAAACTTTAGCTTCCCAACCCAAAATATTTTTAGCCCGGGTGGTATCCGGTTGTCTTTGCATTGGATCATTGATAGGCAATGGATGGTAAACAACCTTTTGATTTGTACCTGTCAGTTTTATAATTTCGTCGGCAAAGTCTTTAATCGTAATTTCATTTGGATTTCCGATGTTTACCGGCATCGAATAATCCGAATGCAGCAATCTGAAAATTCCTTCTACCTGATCTGTTACATAACAAAATGAACGTGTCTGACTTCCATCTCCAAAAATGGTTAAGTCTTCGCCACGCAATGCCTGACCGATGAATGCCGGAATAACACGACCGTCATTGAGTCGCATTCTCGGCCCATAAGTATTGAATATTCTAACTATTCTGGTTTCTACTCCATGAAAAGTGTGGTAGGCCATCGTAATTGATTCCTGAAAACGCTTAGCTTCATCATAAACACCTCGTGGACCAATCGTATTTACATTTCCGTAGTAATCTTCTGTTTGAGGATGCACTAATGGATCACCGTAAATTTCAGAAGTTGAAGCAATAAGAATTCTGGCTTTTTTCACACGGGCCAATCCTAAAAGATTGTGCGTCCCAAGTGAACCTACTTTTAGCGTTTGAATTGGAATTTTTAAATAATCAATTGGACTTGCAGGTGATGCAAAATGAAGAATATAATCTAAATTTCCCGGTACATGAACAAACTTGGTTACATCGTGATGATAAAACTCAAAATTTTTGTTTTTGAATAAATGCTCAATATTCTTTAAATCGCCTGTAATCAAGTTATCCATTCCAATCACAAAATAACCTTCGGCTATAAAACGATCACAAAGATGTGAGCCCAAAAAACCAGCTGCACCAGTAATTAATATTCTTTTCATAATAATTTTTATTCTGTTTTGGAACTATTTTGAACAATCCCGAACCTTCTGGACTGAATTAAAAAGACAATACATCATCGTAAAAAACACCACTCCTCTTTGTCTCCATAAAAATGATTCCGTCAAAAATAAACTTATCATTAGAAATGCGAAAGCAAAATGCACAAAATCTTTCATTTTAATTGCATTTTTAACGTTAACAAATAGCATAATTACTATCAATAAAAACCCAAAAAGTCCCAAATCAGCAAAATTCTGAACATATTGATTGTGAAAATTCTTTGATTGATAGCCACTATCAGGGCGGTTTTTCTCACCCATATAAAGATCGTATTGTACTGCTTTTTCTTTGATTTTTGGATAAGAAGCATTCAATCCAAATCCGGTTAAGAACGCGTTGTTTTCATTTATCAATTCGGTGAAGATTCTAAATTGGTAAACCCTAAACGCCGTTCCGTTAAAGTAATCATTTGTTGTAAACGTTGGATTTGACCAGGCTTCTTTCAGACTCACAAAATGAACGCCAGCCGGAACGCCTTCAATGACATTTGTGCTTAAACTTTTGTCTGTATTGGTTTGGAATTCAATTTTAAATCTCTCTTTTATTCTTCCGATTGAAAAGATTACTGCTAATATCAATCCAAAAACAATTAGGTTTCTTAGCCTTAATTTATGCGCTGTTTTTGAAAAAAAGAAAATGTTTATCAGTGAAAGCAATAAGACAACGAGTATGATATTTTTGGAAGACAGAAGCAATATAAATCCAAAAAGCACAGCTGAAAACAATGTATCGGTTTTTGATTTTATCTCTTTTGTAAAAAAATGAAAGAATGCTACAGCCACGAAAACCGACATGTGTATGGCATTCAAAAACTTTGGCACAAGTCCGTAATCTTTGTCATTTTCGCCATGATAAAAGAACATTCTTGCATCGTCAAAAATAAAATAACGAATTATCGCTCTGACAGAATAGTATAGAACAAAAGCAACGATGACATAGCTGTAATACGCTATGATTTTTCTTTTTTGTTCCGAAGTATTTGCTTTAAAAATCAGAAAGCCAATGGGAATTAAAAGTAATGGGATTTCTTTTAACAGAGCAGAAAGTGTTGCTTCAGGATCTATTGACCAGAAATAGGAAATCACCATTAAAACGTAGAGCAGAATTGGGAAAATTAATTCTTTTTGGAACTTAAAATTTTGCTTTTTCAAAGCAATAAAAGCAACCAGCAGAAATATTCCCAGAGAAACATTGTTTATCGCAAAAGTCAACGGAATGGTAGAAAGAACTAAAAGTATTGGAATAAAAGAGCTGTTACTTTTATTTTCTTTTATCAGATTTTGAATAACATTCTTCGAAAAGTTGTAAATATTCACCATTTATTTTTTCCCAATTAAATTCATTCACAATCGAATCAAAATTGTTTTGAACTAATTGCAAGTTATCATTTTTTTTGATTGAATTCAGAATATTTTTTACTTCCTGCGGATTAGAGAAATAATGACTGTTTTCCTTTAAAATCCCCTTGTTGAAATCATTGTTATGTGCAATTACCAATGCTCTGGACGCCATTGCTTCTAGTAAAGATGGATTGGTTCCACCAACCGAATGTCCGTGAAAATATAAATTAGAAAAATACCTTAGATTATTCAAATGTTCCAGATTATAAATTCCGCCTATGAATCTAATATTCGAATGGTTTTTGAATTTGTTTTTAAGATATTCTCCATATTTAGTCATGTGTTTTCCAATCACTAAAATCGGCATTTTATCCTCATTCATTGCAACACCTTCCAGAACCATATCCATATTATTTTCCGGTTCAAAGCGCGCCATAATCATATTATAATTTCCTTTTTCTACGCTGTACTCCTTTAAAAATTCTTCGTTTGGAGAAGAAAAAGGATAAGCGCCATAAGCGATATAAGTCGACTCTTTTTTATATTTCCCCTGAAGGAATTTTTGGATTCCTATTGAATCTGAAACTAAAAAGTCGCTGTTATTTGCCGCTAATCTTTCGGCAAACTTTAGAAATTGCTGCACAGGTTTAGAGTATTTGGTTCTCTTCCACTCTAATCCGTCCATATTGGTAATGATGATAGATTTTTTTGGCAATAAAAAATGCCAAACAGAATTGCTCGTATAGCCTAATTGCAGAATGATGTCAAAATCTCTTTTACGGGAATCCATAATACAGTTGTAATCATAAATGAATTGCCCAAAAGTTCCATATTTGTATTCTGGATCGTATTGATGAATGATATTTACACCATGAAAAGTCTTTTCCTGATGAGGATGATCATGTGAATTGTAGCAATAAACTTCGTGCCCTTTTTCTACCAGATAAACCGAAAAAAATTCAGCAAACTGCTCAAATCCTCCGTAATAATTGGGTACACCACGAGTTCCTAGTATGGCTATTTTCATCAAAAAATTAGAATTAAAATTTAGTCTTTCAGAAGTGTCTCAAAAATTATTTCAAATTCAGCAACATGCTTTTCTAAAGAAAAGTGTAAATGTACTCGTTCATACCCTTTTTCTCCAAATAAAATTCTTTTGTTTTTATCTTCAATTAATTTTGAAATAGCCTCGGCTAATTTTTGACTGTTATTTGGCTCAAAGTGGAAACCTGTTTCGTTATTCAGAACTGTTTCTGTTAAACCACCATGATTAGCCGCCACAACTGGTTTTTTGGCTAACATCGCTTCGATGGCAACCATTCCAAACGGTTCTGGTTCTGTAGATGGAACAACTGCAATATCAACTGAATCCCAAAACCTCCAAATATTTTCCTGAAAAGGAATTATTATTACTCTTTCCGAAAGATTATAATTTTTGATTTTTTCATTTAATTCTATTTCAAAAAACTCCTGATTTGGTGGTGCCGAACCAATATAAACCAGCTTTATGTTTGGATATTTATCAGCAATTTTATTGAAAGCTTCTAATAATAACTGCTGTCCTTTCCAGCTGTTTATTCTTCCTACCAAACCAATAACAATATCGTCTGGCTGCACTTTGAAAAATTCCTTTCTTATTTTTTGAATGTCTTCTAAATTTGGTTCTGGTTTTTCTTT
Organism: Flavobacterium sp.; assembly: GCF_039916025.1. Lineage (GTDB taxonomy): Bacteria > Bacteroidota > Bacteroidia > Flavobacteriales > Flavobacteriaceae > Flavobacterium. The sequence continues at coordinate 16,673 of NZ_JBDSMB010000164.1, read as the reverse complement.
TACATCCAGTCCGTTACAGATGGCTATAGACTTTTTTGCCAGTGCCGGATTGTCTTTAATCCAAAATTCCATTGTCGTTTTTGAATCATAAACAGCAACATGGTTACTTTTTAAAGAAAGTAATTTTATAAATCCTTTGTTGAATATAGCGGGTTTTGCTATGATTTCCTGAACATGCCAAAGATGTTTGATTTTGTTTTTACGGGCAAAAATTATCCCGATTAATGCCGCCAAAGTATGTGAATAAACGATGCTGAATTTATGTTCTTTGTGCAGTTCATTTATGATATTCAGGCCTTCTTTATATTCTTTGCAGAATTTTAAAATGTTTTTTGGAGTAAACATTTTGCGATAAAGCTTAAGCACCGGAGCAATTACGACTTTAATGTTATTTTTTTCAAATTCTGTTTTTAATGGTCCGTCAAAAGGAAGCATCACGACAGGAAAATACTTTTGCTTATCTAAACTGGAAATAAACATTAGTATTGTTTTATCTGAACCGTATAGTTCTGCAGATTGATGAATGAATAGAATGCTGCTTTTCATTTATTTGAATTTTTCTCTGTAGGCAATTAAAAACCCTATAAGTATTGATTTTGTTTCCGTTAAGTTATAAAAACCTAAGAAAACCCAGTTTGATATAAACAAAAAGACGCCGGTTCCTATAAAAAGCAATGTGATTTGGTTTACCACCGGATTATCGCTTTTTGATGAATTGAAAAAATAAAATATTGTAAACAGATAAATGAATATCCCGAGCAATCCGGATTTCAAAAACACAATCATAAATCCATTGTGTAATATTGAAATAAATCTAAGGTTCATATCGCCCAGCCAAACCTCTTGTTTCAAATCTATCTGAGAACCCAGGCCTTTGCCAAAAAGTGTAGGTCTAATTCCGTCTCTTGTGACCTGTCTAATGGTCATGATGTTTTCGTAAGAACGATAATTATCGTTAAAATCTTTGTAATCTTCCCTGTTAATTTTAGTTTTAAAAGGTTCAAGTGGCGCCACTTTTATTTTATATAGAAATCCTTCAACACCGTCGGCATCTCTTCTTGGATTTACAGATAAAACGATAAAATAGCCTACTACAGAAACAAGAATTATACTTGCGAAAATGGTGATTGATTTTCTGTTAATCTCGAAATATCCTTTTAACGCTAAAAACAAAATCAGAAACTGGATGAAGTTTGTTCTTGCCAAATACATGAAGGCAGAGAAACCGACTAATAACGTAAGGATCAATGCCTTTTTTTTAGAATAATCGAGTTCGAATTTTTTGTAAAAAAGCAAAATGATTAAAGTGTAAATCTCATAATCACTGAAATATCCTGAGTAAAACCTCAACTCTGCAACGGTCCTAGTTCCATGAATGAATATGGCGTTTAGAATAATAATTACGTGGCAGATTGAAATAAATACTCCCGTGTTGACTATTAGTTTAAAAGCATTTTTGAAATTTCTTTGGCAAAGCTGATATCCTAATAAAAAACCAATTGCCGGTTTTAAAAGATACGTTATGTCTCTAATTATAAAATACCTTTGATAGTCATAATTAAAGCTGACAATAAAGGCAATTAGCAGTATTAAAAAGTAAGGGATAATAAGTTTGAATAAAGAAATCGAATAATTATTTCTAATCGTGATTAAAAAAGTCAGGCTCCAGGTAGCAATCGTTAATTCAAAAATATCCAAATAGGGAACTGCTACGCATAACAGAAATAAGAACTGATAAAAAATATTGTTTGGAATCGTCAGCTTCATTTATTCAATGCTTTTTATAATTTTTGCCGGCACTCCACCAATTATTGAATTGTCAGGAAATTTACCAATTACAACGGCCCCTGCGGCAACAACACAATTATCGCCTACTTCGCAACCGTCAAGAAAAGTAACTTTTGCACCAACCCAAATATTGTTTCCCAATTTGATTCCTTTGGAATTTACTCCTTGTTCCCTAATCAGTTTGGTAGTATCTGAAAAATTATGGTTCTCCGCATGAAAGGAAACATAAGAACCCATAATGACATCATTCCCAATTTCAATTCCTCCGGGCGCACCAAAATGAGTAAAATCGCCAACAGCTGAATTCGAGCCCATGACTAAGCCTTTTCCATATTTTGAAAAATGGCTGGTTGAAAGTAATTTGGAATAAGAGCCAATTTTTACACAATCTCCAAAAACAATTTTCTCCGAAGCATAACCATCAATTTCGCAATAACTTCCAATAGTTACACTTTTCCCAAAAACAATGTTTTTATTGTTCAAAATTTTAGTGTGACAGCCAATAAAAACTTTTTTACCCGTTTTAAGAAATCCTCTTATTACCATTATGACTCTCTTTATAAGCATGTTATAAAAAAGCCTGTTTGGAATATTTGGATCAATGGTATATGTTTTACCCGACTTTACCAGTGAATTTTGAACTATTCTTTTTATCATTTAGAAAATCTTTTCTACAAGGTTTCAAAAATACAATAGTTTTTAACTTGAACGAACAAATAAGTCGTTTTTAACGGTAGCGTAGAAAATTAAGGATGTTATGATTTCTGTCAAAATCAAAGCAATTAAAACACCAAAAACTTTGTAAACTGGAGTGATTATAACAATCAACAAAAGACTCAGAATAGTAATCGTCATTGTTATTTTAACATATTTTGACTGTCTGTTGGATCCAAGAACTAATTGCTTCAAAGGGATGGTTATGGCCTGTAAAACCGGAATAACGACAGCAATCTTCAATAGACTTGATATTTCCTGAATTCCTTTTGGATTAAAATAAGCGACAACTTTTGTTGAAAATATTGAGATAAACAACATGGAAATAACTATAAAAACAAAATTTAATCCATTATACATTTTCCAAAAACGAATGGCTTCCAATTTGCTTTTATCCAATAAATAACAAACTCTTGGATAGACATAGTTAAAAAACAGCAGTATATAGGTTTTGAAAATCACTATTATCTGATCAATGATTTTATATTGTCCTGCCATCGTGTTTCCGCCAAAGAAACTAATTAAGACAATTGGTGAATACATTTGCAGCGAGACAAAAATTTGTGATGAAAAAATAGAAAAATTCTCCCTGACTAGTTTTAAAACATGCTCTTTTTTGGTGTTGGCAAATGAAAACGAGTGTGTGGTGATTATGTAAACAAACGAAATCCCGTTGGCTATAATCATTCCTATTCCCCAAATTAGATTGCAGTATATATAATCGGTTGGTTTGTGTACAAAAAGGAAGATTCCCGCTAAATAAATTACTTTAGAAAGGATGTTTAATATTGTAATCCATTTGAAGTTTTCTATTCCCTGAAAAAACCAGGTTGGATTTATGAACTGGCCAACAACCATTGCCAGGCTCAAAAAGAACAATTCTTTTTCCTGATTAAAGTACGGAATCAAACAGAAAAAAACGGACACTATAAGCAACACCACAAAAAGCAGTAAGAGCTTAGCTGTGTAAGTGGTTATAAATATATTCTCAAGCTCGTTTTTGTCTTCCCTGTTAACCGCTACCTGCTTAACTCCGGTTATTTCAGATCCATAGTCTATAAAAACCATGATAAAAAAAGCGACAGCCATTCCAACTCCGATTTTGCCATAACCTTCTTCGCCACAAATAGAGACTATATAAGGAATTACGAGCAAAGGAGTAATCAAATTAAAACCCTGTCCAAAACCATAAGTTATAAGGTTAGTGAACTGTTTTTGCTTTTTTAAAAAAAGAAGCCTCTTTTGGAGCATTTTGGTTTTTGTTGGTTTTCAAATTTAAGCTAAAAACAAAAGCTACAAATAAGGATAATTTCCTATTTGTAGCTTTTTATGATATTCTATCATTTATTATTTTTTCCCCATCGTCAATACTTTGATCGTATCATTTAGCGCTGGGCTAGGATAATAGTAATATGTTTCTGCAGGGAATTCTGTTTTTTTCTTAAATGTGATAGTCCCTTTTTCCGGGTCTGGCAGAGCTTGTACTTTATCATTGACCATAAAATAATATAAAAATTCTGAGCCTTTAACTTCTATTGTTTTATTCAGATATTCTATTTTAAACCTTTCTAAAGTAACATCTTTAGAATCTTTTTTAATCCCAAAATCTATTCTTATATTGGTTGGCAGCACATTTTCAGGAAGGTTAAAGGTTATTCTTTCGGTTGCCATTCCTCCTTTAACACCTCTCCAAATAACTTGTTTATCTGAAAAGTCAATTGAATTGTCTTGTGTATAATAAAGTGCAAAATCATCAGCAGTTTCTGCTTTAACATCCATTTCTACATTAAATATTTGTTGTTCAGGAGTTACAGTTGCTTCAGTGTCTTTTTTATTCTCTTCTGTCTTATTCTGGCAAGAAAAAACAAGTGATAATGATAATAAACCGATTAATACTCTTATTTTCATTGGTTTCTTTTTTATTAGTTTCTTTTTTTATTTTACAGTGCAAAAGTAATTTTTTTTTCTAAGAAATTATATTTTTTCTATATTTTCTTGAATATATGATTTTTTCTTAAAAACGATTTCGAGTATTAGGGATAAATACTTGATTATTATTGCAGTCAACAGGAATAAACCTGAAAATCCACCCGATAATAAAAGCATAATGGTTGTCCAACCTTCAATGGGTTTATTTTTACCGAAATAAATAAACATTGTATATATTATTATGCTCAAAGTGCAAAACAGCAGTATTAATGAGATATAAACAGAGATGGAAAATGCTAAATTTGTGTAAATAATCAAAGTGTCGATTGCGGTCTTATTTCTAAGATAGCTCTTTTCTGTTGTATTCCTTTGCAGGTTGTTTTTCTTAAACTCAATAGTAGCTACTTTTAACCCACTATTGATGTACATAGCTTTTCTATATGGTATTTTAACACTTATAGAAAACGCCCTGTTTATTGCTCTTCTGGATAAAATTCTGAACCTATCTGTTCTTAATTTATAATCAGATTTTGAAAAATAATTATAGGTTTTATAGAAAAACTTTGAAGTCATTTTTTCGCTTGCCGTTGGAGACACCGAAACAATATCATATCCCTCAAGGATTTTACGATACGATTGCTCAATTAAGATTTTATCAAAATCAATAATGACGGTGTCAAATTCATATACAAAATCTCCAGTTGACAAATCTAATCCGGCATTCATAGATAATTCAACACCCTGATGAAAGCTCATCTGGATAATCGAAACCTGATAAGGCTTTAAAAAATCTGCAGTTTTTATTTTCTGCACAGAAGCATCTGTTGAAGCGTCGTTTACGATTATTATTTCAAACTGCTCGAACAACTCCTCGGTTTGTTGAATAATCAACTCTAAAAATCCTAAAATAGAATCCTCATTATTATATAAATAAACAATTAATGATATTAGTTTTTTTTCTTTCATTTTATTAAGTCTTATTAGATAAAATAATGTCTAAATCGTAAACTGTGTTGATTTTTCCAGATAGTACAGAAACAAATTTTGGCTTTTTAGAGAACTCTTTAACCACTGTTGGTCTTGAATCATCAACTTCTGAGGCTTCCAAAATTGGCTTTATAGAATATAATGATTCTACATATTCTATTGTTGTATTTTCATTCAAATATTTTTTTGCTAGCGCCAACATAAAAGGCCAAGACGTTATTGGCTTTGCTATACATGTGTTGCAATTACCAAGCTTAATGCTACTGCAGTAATTGTTGCTCCTTGACTGGCAGTCAAATTTTGGCAATAGCGAATGTGAGGTTTTGTGAGGCGTATAACTTACAGCAGTCAAGGAATGATATCCGGTTTGCCCAAAAGGCATAAGCGAAAAAAACGGTCCGTCCATCATCGTTATCCCAACATTCTTTAAGTTATCGCTCACTTTACATAAAATTACTTCACAAAGTTCATATTTTATATCAAGAAGTTGTTCTCCAAAAACATTTAATATCTGATTTATTGAGGCGTAGGTTGTATTTAAAACAAATTCTGATATATATACCTCTTCATGGTTCGTTGTCAAAAGATAAGAATTCTCAGTCTTTTCTGCTTTGGTAATATGGGTATTGTATTGAATTTGTGCATTTGGATGATTTTGCAACTCTTTCAGAAAATAATTTTTCAGAACTTGGGCGTCATATGTACATTCCTGAGACAAGTAAGCACCTTCGCAAAATTCCTCTTTAAAGAATTCATCAACATTTATTGGCTTGCACAATATATCAGTGTCACTGCAAAATTTTTTGAACTGTGCAGCATTTGTCCAGGAGAATTGTTTTGAAATGGCATATATTTTATCAAACCTGTTATGAATGCAAAAATCGTAGTCTTCAATGAATCTGTCATAGTAATCGGCCGATTTCTTTGCCGTTGTATAAGACCTTGGATAATGATAACCCATATGCACTCTAGCCTGGTTGATATAGCTTCCCCTAGAAAAAGATTCCGGGTCGTGTTCAAAAACCAAAACCTTTTCTCCTTTTTTTGCACAAAAAAGAGCGGCATAAAGACCGTATAAACCTGCTCCGATTATTATTTTATCAAAATGCTCCATTTTATTTTATATACCAAATCGGATTTGGATATTCAAGTAAATCTCTATTAGCCTTAGGGCTTTTGTCAACATTAACATAAATAAAATTACCAATTATTTCTGTTTTCAAGATTTTATAAACTTTTCCATTCTTAGCTCTTAACCCAACACCTGTTTTTAAAATTTCTATGTTCTTTTCAGAAAGATTTACCAGCAACCTTGAATCGTGAGTGCCGACTCCACCTTTCCAGTTGATATCGTTTATATTGCTCAATTCAAAGGTTTCTTTGGAAAGCTCACCCATGTTTAGCGCTTCTTTTGGAACGTAATGTCTTGTCCAGCTGTCAAATTTGTCAAGGCTGTGAACAACATCAAAATGCTCTGCCATAAACTTATCTGATTGTGGGCTTAGCTTTAAAGGATTTCCAAAAGCGCCAAAATACCAAAAAGAATGTATTCCTTTTGGGTCTTTCATCATTTCATGTACATAATCTTCAAAAACCCTGTTAACAAGCGGAGTATTGGTCTTATCCCTGTCGAATAGATAAATAAGATGCCAGGTCAAATTACTATATACAGGGTCTTTATCGGTGTTTTCTTTGATCACATAGTCTGCTATCTCTCTGAATTGCCCTTTCGATATTTTATTGTAATAGTCATTTGTGTAAATCAACTGATATAAAGAGGTGACTGCCAAAGCCGCTATAATTCCAAGCTGGATTGCCTTTTTACCCATTTTATCTATCCCCAGAGCAACAAGAACAATAATTGGAGGCAGGATAACAATAAAATACCTGCTGTTAATCATTGGCGTCACAAGATATGATCTGATAATTGGCACTATAAGTGTAACCAATATCCAAGAAAGCAGTATCAAAATCACTAGTGATTCTTCCTTGTTTTTAAACAATTTCTTCTTGATAACAACGACGAAATAAAATGCTATAATCAACATCGAAATCCAAAGCACAGCATCTGAATTGTCTGCAAAATCTTTGAAAATCTGTTTAATTGTATCAATTGTGGTTGGAAGGATGGCCGCGTATTTCTTTTTCGTAGTTTCTATGAAAATACCAACCGCAGGAAGAAAAATAGCTGTTGATACTATTCCTGAGACTATAGATTTATATAGGAATTGTAGTTTTTCTTTTTTATCCAATCTTAGTAAAACGATGAACAAAATGAATAATTGGGAAACTAAAACAAACAATCCGAAGAATTGGGTAATGAGCATCAATCCTGTAAAAATACCATACCAAACAGCATTTTTATAGGTAGTGTTCTTAAGGAAAATTATCAAACGGTAAAACGACAAAACTGTCACTAAGCACAGCAACGCATACATTCTGACTTCTTGGGAATAATTGAGGTGAAAAGCATTGATTGCCAATAGAAAGGCGGAAATTAATCCAATATTTTTATTCATCATTTCCTTTCCTAATAAATAAATTGAAAACACACCCAAAACTCCAACAACTGCAGAGTAAAACCTAGCAACCCATATAGTGTAGCCAAAAAGAATGAACAGTGTCTTTAAGAAAATAAAGTATAATTGCGGATGAGGATCAGAAGTAACAATCGTAACATTCAAATCAGACCAATTCACTGACGGATTGGCTTCTGTGATGGATGCAATTTCATCTAGCCAAACACTCTGATATACAAGATGATATAGCCGAATTATTGATGCTATTACCAATATTATTATTATAATATAATTTGATGTAATCCAATTTTTAATTTTTCCCATAGGTTTTATTTTAATATTCTTTATGGTTTAATTTCTTTGATTTCCTCAATAAAGTCTTTATAAATATCTGTTGACGGGATTTTTATATTTTTTCTGGAACTCAATTGCATTAACAATATAATTAATGTTACTGAAGATAACTGAAGAATTATACTGAAAATTATAAATATTAAATTGGACGCCCATCCGGGTATGGCAGTATCGGTAATGGATTTTTTGTACAAAACTACAACTACTGCCAGGAAGCAAGCCATTATTCCATAAATAGACATTTTTAAAATACGTATTGACAAAGAATCAAAATAAACAGAGATAGAACTCAATCCGTGAATGACCAAGCTGTTGAAATTCATTTTTGATTGTCCGGAATATCTTTTACCTCTGTCTAAAGAAATACCATCAAAAGGCGTTTTAGATTGAATAATGCTTCCTGAATAATGGTTCCAAAGATTATCCTGAATCGCAATTTTCTTTAAAAGCCTTTTAGGAATACAACTGAAGTTTCCAAAATTTATTTTTTGACCTGTAAGTAAATGGAATATATGCCTGTAGAAAAAATAACCTATCATAAATAGAATTGATTCCTTCCTTTTTTTTCTTTGGGCAAAGATGATTTTCTTACTGTTTTCTGTTTCGCATTTCGAGACTAATTGAATTATATCTTCTGGCTTATCCTCTCCATCACTATCTAAAACAACAACAAAATCAAAATCTGACTTAACAGCATTTATATATTGCAATCCTATGGCTATGGCTCTTTGATGCCCTACATTGTTTTTTAACGTAATAATTTCAATTGGAAGATTTCTTGAAAAATCTAAGGCTTCAAACTCTTCATCAGATCCATCATTTATAACTACTAGCTGAACAGAATAATTTTCATTGTTGACAGTGATTTCAGCAATTTTGGAAGCCAAAATCAAGAAATTTTCCCAATCATTGTAAACTGGTGTCAAACAAATTATTGTTTTTTCTTTATTCATTTAGTCTTTTGGATTGTAGTTTCCTTTCAGGTTATTGAATAAGATTTTTATCAAATTCATATTACCTTTAAAAAAACTAATCTTTGTCGGAACTTTTCCTTCATCCGGATAACGCCTTTCAACAGGAACCTCGGCTACTTTTAAACCTATTTGCGTCGCCCGTACTGACAAAAAAGCCAACAATTCATAAGTAACAAAAATATCTCTAAAAAGTTGAACTTTCGGATGAGTTAAGTATTTTTTGGAATAGGCTCTATAAGCATTCGTAGAATCTGTAAACTTGTGTCTTGCCGTTAAAGAAATCATTGGCGAATGAATAAACTTAACTGCAAAATGACGGATTAACGGCGTATTGATGGCTTTTCCTCCTGCAACATATCTTGACCCCTGAATAAAATCATAGCCTTGTTCCAATTTTTCTATAAACAAAGGCACCGATTCAATACTATCTTTATTGTTTCCATCGATAGTTAAAACGCCTTCATAGCCTCTTTCCAAAGCAAACCAAAAGCCCATTCTTAATTGCGCTCCTTGTTTCCCAAATCCTTTTTTTACTAATAATGTATTAACGCCTAATGATTCTAACTGACTCAAATCTGTTGAACCATCTGTTGAATCGCCATCACAAATAATTATATCAACTAGCTTGTCAATCCCATTTTTTTGTGCGCGTTCTAACTGTTTATGAATTCTGTCCGATTCATTAATAATGGGAATACACAGACAGTATTTTGTCTTTTTTGGATATATTTCATTCGAAATATAATCTGGAACTCCGTCGATATTTTTATTTTCTTTTGAATACATCTTTTAGATAATAAATCGCGTTTTTAACGATTGCTGTGTCGTTTGTGTTTTTCATTTCAATTGAAAGATAATTAGAATAATTATTCTCTTTCAGAATTTGATACAAATCATTATGAATATCTCTTTCTGTAATTGGTTCTAAAAATGGTTCGCTGATGTGAATGTGGTTTATTAATTCAATATTGTTGGCAATGATTGCAATATCTTCATTATTATGAATTATTGTGCCTAAATCAACATTAATTTTTAATCCTTTATTTTTAATTTCTTTTACAAAATCAACTGCTTGTTGTGTTGTGTTTAAGAAATTGGTTCCATAAATATCCGGATTGGGCTCCATCGCCAGAATTGTATTTTTTTTATTGGCATATGTTCCTAATTCAGCAAAAAAAGACATCGCAATATCTTCTTGATTTTCTCCAATAATCCTATTTTTAGGTGAACCGAAAACCAAATTTTTACAGTCTAAAACACTGGCAAAATCAATGGCTTTTTTTATGTATTCTTTAATACTTTCTCGCTCTTCTTCTTTCCCGAAAATAGCTTCGTTTCTCCCAAAACATATTGCCTGTAAAGATGGAATTGTCAAACTAAAATCCGTTTTTAAAGTGTTTTTAAAAGCTTCTGCTTCCTTTAATTTGTCGTATGGATTTTCAGGAATTATTCTGGTTGGCGCAATTTCTAATCCTTCAAAACCTGCAGATTTTAAAAAAAAATGCATTTGTTCATCATCTTCTGAAGACCAGGCTATATTTGATATTGCCAATTTCACTTTTTACTTTTTATGAATTCAATTATTTCCTGTAAAACCGTTTCCTTATCCTGAATGTGTTTTTTTCCATTCCCGAAAGTTCCTGAATGAATGGTGTGTAAATCATAATGTGGAAAAACCGCGCCTAATTCATTCTCAAAGTTTTTATCAAAAACGGCTTTGTAAATTTCATTTACACCTACTGGTTCAGTAGCTAAATTTAATTTTTTTATGTTACTTGCGGTTGCTCTTTCAATATCATTCCAAAGGTTTTTTAAATTATAAAACTGGAAAACACCTCTGCTATCCGTGAAATTCAAAGCTGAAAAACCTATAGACAAAAATTGTTTTTTAAGTATTTCACGTTCATTTTCAGAAATTGAATTCAGTTTATAAAATCCGTTATCCTGTTTAGTATAATTCGAAACAATCCAATCATTATGGCTGTATTTTTGAAAAAGCTCTTCGTTTAACATTGCCGGTATAATATTGATTATATCGTAAATGAAATTTTTCTTGATTTTTTCTCCAAATAATCCCGGCAATCTCAGAATCAAATAATCATCGAAATTTTCTTCAATCCATCTTTCGAGAAACAATCTGTTTTTGCCATAAGGCTGAACCATTTCCTGATCTATTACGGTATTTTCATCAACATTCATCGTCGATGGATAAACATCAACAGTAGAAATTAAAATGACTTTTTTGGGATTGATTTTTTTTATATTTTCAATGGCGTTTTCAATAATTGAAAAATCCAATTCCGGTTCTTTATTGGCAATAAACTTCTCGGCTCTGACACCTGAGTAAATTAAAATATCTGGCGATAACCCAAAAGCTTCCTGTATATTTTTCGAATTAAAAAGTCCATCAAAACCAGTTTGTGAACTAAGGTTTGAACCTACAAAACCTGTACTTCCAACTAAAATTTTCATTATCCTTTTTTTAAGCTTTCCTCCCAATTTTTAATTTCAATTCCAAAAGTATCCTTGATTTTGGTTTTATCCAAAACACTATATTTCGGTCTTTTGGCCGGTGTAGGAAAACTTGTTGTTGGAATTGGTTGTAAATCTATTTTAATTTTATTGATTTCGAATATTTTTTTGGCAAAATCATACCAGCTGCATTGTCCTTCGTTACTGAAATTATATATTCCATACTTGGGTGTTGGGTGTTGGGTGTTGGATGTTATTATTTTAACCAAACATTCTGCTAAATCAACGGCGTTAGTTGGTGTTCCAATTTGGTCATTTACTACAGATAATGAATCTCTTTCTGAACCCAACCGCAGCATGGTTTTCATGAAATTATTACCAAATTGTGAATAAACCCAAGATGTTCTGATGATGAAGCAATTTCCAAAAACTGCCTGAATGGCTCGCTCTCCGTCTAATTTGGTTTGTCCATAAACGCCTGTCGGATTTGGAATGTCATCTTCTGAATAGGGTTTTGAAGCGTTTCCGTCAAAAACAAAATCGGTAGAAATATGAAGTAGAATTGTGTTGTATGATTTACAAACCTCAGCCAAATTTTGAGCACCAACAACATTGATTAGGTGTGCTTTTTGAGGTTCGCTTTCAGCTTTATCAACGGCAGTATAGGCTGCGGCATTTATACAATAATCGGGTTTGATTTTAGAAAAAACTGTCTGGCAATTTTCTGTATTGGAAATATCTAAATCTGCTGAAGAACAAAAAACAAAATGAAGTTCAGGATAGTTTTTTGCAATAAATTGCAAACTTTGACCTAGTTGTCCTTTGGCTCCAGTGACTAAAACTACCATGCTTTTTTGGCGTTTTCTAAATTGGGTTGGATTTTATCCTTTTCAGAAATAATTAAGTTTTCTGTTGGAAAACTCCAATCAATATTGATGGTTTTATCATTGTAACTAATTCCGCCTTCTGATTCTTTGTTGTAAAAATTATCGCATTTGTAGAAGAAAGTTGCTGTTTCACTCAATACTAAGAATCCATGTGCAAATCCTCTTGGAACAAAAAACTGTCTCTGATTTTCACCTGATAAAACAACGGCTTCATACTGACCAAATGTTGGTGAATCTGGTCTAATATCAACAGCAACATCCAGAACTTCTCCCTGCAAAACTCTGACTAATTTAGCCTGGGCGTGTTCACCTGTTTGATAGTGTAAGCCTCGTAAAACTCCTTTTGATGAAAATGACTGATTGTCCTGAACAAAATGAACCTGCTGGTCGACTCCTTTTTGAAAAGTGTTTTCGTTAAAACTTTCCATAAAGTAACCGCGTTCATCGGTGATGATTTTTGGTTCAATAATAAAACAGCCCTGAAGTTTGGTTGCAATAAAATTCATGTCTTAAATCAAACTAAGTAAATGTGTGCCATAACCGCTTTTTAAAAGTGGCTGTGCTAATTTTTCTAACTGTTTCGCATCTATGAAGCCCATTCTGTAGGCAGCTTCTTCAATAGCTCCAATTTTTAATCCCTGGCGATCTTCAATAACCTGAACAAATTGTCCGGCCTGCATCAAAGATTGGAATGTTCCCGTGTCTAACCAAGCTGTTCCTCTGTCGAGAATACTTACTTTGAGTTTTCCTCTTTTTAGATATTCTTTGTTTACATCCGTAATTTCAAGTTCTCCACGATGGCTTGGTTTAATATTCGCCGCAATTTCTACAACATCATTATCATAGAAATAAATCCCGGGAACAGCAAAATTTGATTTTGGATGTTCCGGTTTCTCTTCAATTGAAAGTACTTTGCCATCTTTATCAAAATCGACTACTCCATATCGTTCCGGATCATGAACATGGTAAGCATAAATAATTCCACCATCGGGGTTATTATTGGCCAATAACAAATCGGAAAGACCAGTTCCGTAAAAAATATTGTCTCCAAGAACCAGGGCAACCTTGTCGTTTCCTATGAATTCTTTTCCAATGATAAATGCTTCTGCAAGACCATTCGGATTTTCCTGAACAGCATATTCGAATCGACAGCCCAAACTTTTTCCATCACCTAATAATTGTCTGAACAATGGTAAATCGTGCGGTGTTGATATAATTAAAATTTCGTTGATTCCAGACCACATCAAAGTTGATAATGGATAATAAATCATCGGTTTGTCATAAATTGGCATCAGCTGCTTGCTAACTGCCAAAGTCAATGGGTGCAATCTTGTTCCTGATCCACCAGCTAAAATAATTCCTTTCATAAACTATTTATTCAATTTTGCCATTTGGTGTTTGTAGTATGACTTAAAATAGGAGCCTAAAATGAATAAGCCAACAAACAACAACGGTAGAATTAATTTCATTTTTCCATTGATTGATTTGTTGCTTTTAACATTCAGTGTTGAGGCAGTTTCTTTAACTATTTTGTCAAGATTAACTAATTCTATTCGGTGTAATCCCTGTTCATAGACTAATTGATCTTTTGTTTTGATAACATCGTTTAACTGTGAGTTTTCATTATAGTAAACCAATTTATCACTTTTTTGAGATCCGTTTACCGAGCTTTTGAATGCGTTTAAGAATCCATTTATTTGTGAAAGTATAGAGTCATTCTCTGTCATTTTAATTTTGATGTTATTCATGTATTCTTTTTGAATTACCTTGTAGTAATCAGAATTGTTAACATAATTCAAAATTGGCGTAACCACATTTTCATCCGAAGTCTGGTCAATCGTAGAAAAAGAAATAGTGTGATACGGATAATTTTTACTTGTCAGACTTTCGTTTAAAATCTTCTTAATGTCTCCGTCTTCAGCCATCAGCTTAATCAAATCAAAGTTCTGAGTTTTATTATCAATAAATTTATAAACGTCAGTAATTGGTGTGATTGCTACTCCTCTAATCTTAGTAGGTTGTTTAATTCCAACAACTTCTTTCAGGAATAATGTATCACCGTCTTCAATTTTTGAATTAATCAATTCAATTTTTGAATACAAATAATCCACCGAACCAAAATTAGGGCTTACAATAATCTGATTATCATAAATTTTTGTGGTTTTATCAAGATATATTCCTAAACCAGCACCAAGAATAAACAATATTGCCACCCAAAGAATGTTTCTCTTAAAGAATAAAAAAACTTTAAATATTGAAGTGGAAACATTTTCAAAAAAATCGCCTATTTTTCTGGGAATCTGTGTCAAATCTATCTCCTGATTGCCGTCGTTTTGAGGTTTTGCGCTCATAAAAAAAATAATTATTTTACGTTAAAAATTTGTTCTAATATTTTGATTGTAATCAGATAAGTTGGTTTCACTCCTGTCGTTCCTAATCCTCCAGAAGCCAAAGTGCTTCCAGTCTCTAATGGATTATCCGAAGCATAATAAGCATATCTTACTTTCACATTCTGCGGAATGCTCTTTCTGATTTTTGATGCCGATTGAATAGCTTTTTGGTAGTATGCGCCTTCCATTTCAAGACCGATGACTTCCCAGGTTGACTCATGGAAAAACTTCAATAAATCTTTATTCTGAAGTGACGTTCCTAAAACAGTAACCATTGGTCCTGAACAAACCGGAATTCCGTTACCTTCAAACATTTCCAAGGTCAATTCGTTTTCAAACGGATAGTTATCGGCTGTACCTTCATTGATATGCGCAGAAGGAATCATGATGTCTCCTTTTCCGCCTTCCAGAATTCCGGCCTTACCCATAATCGAAACTGATTCTACGTTAAGGAAAGTTCTGTTTTTACCTTCTTTATATGGTTTTAATAACTCATCAATAGTTTCAAATGCCTGCTCACCAAAAGCATAATCCATTACAATAAGTACTGGTGCTTCTTTACCGATGATAGCTTTTGGAAAACTTGATTTTGCCCAGTCTATTTTAGCTGTATCAAATAGCTGAACATCTATATTGGTTCCCGACATAACATCTGGAAGTGAAATCATTCCTTGCTTTACAGCAACTTCTTCGACTTTGTTTCGAACATCATTAGCTCCCGATTTGCTCAATTCTTCATAGATGAAGAAATCCGACTTGTCTTTGAATTTGGTTTTTAAAACATTCGTTGCGAAAATTGAATTCATCACACTATGCATGTTAGCACTAATGACGTGAATTGGACGTTCCAAAAGATTATTAGCTTTCAAAGCCTCTTTAATATTATCAGCCCAAATTTCACCATGAATATGATGTCCTAATCTTTCTCTTAAAATTGGGCTAAACGTAATGGTTCTCTTGTTGTTATTGATAACCTCATCAATCGCCAGTTTTCCTAACCAATAAATAACGTGTAAAAAGCGATCTGGTTTTTCTTTGGTTCCAAAATCATCATAAATATCTAATACTTCCGAAAAACTTCTGCCCAAGACATTAGCAGCATGCGAAATCGCAATTTCCTTTTCCTTAAGCGTCATTTTTTTGTTTTGCAAAACTGCTTCTTCCAGTTTTTCCCAATCGCGGGTTAGTTCAACCTCTAATTCGTCTAATAAAACTCTGTCTTTAATTTTATGCGATTCGATAAAAATAAAAGTCAAATGCGTCAGGATATCATAAATATCAGAACGTCCACGTGTGATTTCAACGTTCATTTGCTCGTCATCAATACGATAGCAATTTCTTCTACGTTTTGGCGGAACAATTGCCTGAAAATGTGATTTTGAATACCCTTCGTCTGAAGTTAAGTTGATAAAACGACATTCTTCAATGCCTACCGGAAGTCTTTCTATTACATAAAGCAAACCGCTGAGTTCAACTTTTTCTTCTGCAATACTTCCGTAAATTTCTGGTCTTAGAGAAAGCAATGCTTCTCTTAAAGTTTCTCCTGAAACACCCATTGGTTTATAGAAACCTCTGTTGAATAAATGCCTCATGGTAATGTACAATCGTTCGATAGCTGCCGACGATTCTTGCGCTCTTGAGCGCGAAATGTTTTTAATT
>NZ_JBDSMB010000163.1:0-2676 GCF_039916025.1 Flavobacterium sp. | reverse complement strand
TAAAAGGCAAAAGTAATGCGAGTTGTTTCCTCGCATTAGTGTTTATTGTTTTTAGTAAATTACCCTGCTCCTTTTTGACAGGTTCTTTCCGCTGCCCTTTGGGAACACGAAGTATCATTCCTAATTTAATTCCTCTTTTCAATTCCGGATTAAGCGAAATCAATTCTTGTTCTGTCATTCCGTAATCATTAGCAATACTTGGAATCGTTTCTTTTGGTTTAACCACATATTCTTCCAGATATTTTTTAGTACTTGAAGTTTCAGCTACAGAAGTTTCAGCTGGTTTTGCCACAACTTCAACAGTTGTTGGTTTTGCAGTTTCAACAATAGCCTGATTTACAGCATTGCCTGAAACAATCAGTTTAAAACCAATTGGAAATTCAGAAACAATTTGTGGATTCAGACGTTCTAATTCGGGAATTGTCATTCCATACTTTTTAGAAATACCATATTTTGTTTCTTTTGGTTCAATAATGTGATAAGTAGTTCCTTCTTTTGGTGCTTCAACCTTTGGCGTTGCTTTTACAACTGCTGGTTTTGAAACTGCAGGCGTAATTACTTTTGTAGTTTCGACAGGTTTAGAAGCAACAGCATTTTGTCCACTACCCGAACCTGGAATTTTGATGTTTTGCCCAATTTTTAATCCGTTGTTGAGCAAATCCCCGTTGGCTGCTTTTAGTGCATCAACAGTAACTCCATATTGTTTTGAAATACTGTATAATGTTTCTTTTGGCTGTACCAAATGTGTACTTGGATTATCTGTTTGCGTAGGAGCTTTAGATGAATGTATAACAACTACAGAAGCTGAAGACGGGATTAATAAAACATTGTTTAGTTGAATTCCGTTTTGAGAATCGGGGTTTAAACTATAAATATCATAGGGTGTAACCTTATATTTTTGAGCTATCATCGCAATAGTTTCACCTTTGGCAACAGTATGTTTCGAATATTTTTCCTGCATTGCAGAAGCTGTAAACACAAAAGAAAATAGTGTTAGAAATATTGAAAAAAGGATACGGTTTTTCATCTACTTAATGTTTATTTAACGTCTAAAGTTAACAAATCTTTTTAAACTCAATATATATTGCTGTTTTTTTCATTAACTTTTTTGTGTTAACAAAAACTATTCCCATTCGATTGTTGCTGGTGGTTTTGAGCTAATATCATACACTACTCTATTGACACCTTTCACTTTATTGATAATTTCGTTGGAGATTTTCATCAAAAACTCATAAGGCAAATGAACCCAATCCGCTGTCATTCCGTCGGTTGATTCTACCGCACGAAGCGCAACTACTTTTTCATATGTACGTTCATCGCCCATAACTCCGACGCTATTCACAGGAAGCAAGATTGCTCCGGCCTGCCAAACTTTGTCGTACAATCCGTGTTCCCTTAATCCGTTGATAAAAACAGCATCAACTTCCTGCAGGATTCTAACTTTTTCAGGCGTGATTGCACCCAAAATCCTAATCGACAATCCTGGTCCGGGAAATGGATGTCTTCCTAAAAGCTCTGGGTCGATGCCCAATGTTTTCCCTACTCTTCGTACTTCGTCTTTGAATAACATGCGCAGTGGTTCAACGATTTTGAGTTTCATATAATCGGGTAAGCCACCTACATTGTGATGTGATTTTATTGTTGCCGATGGTCCTTTTACAGAAACCGATTCGATAACATCCGGATAAATTGTTCCCTGAGCCAGCCAGGTCACATCTTCAATTAAATGTGCTTCTTCATCAAAAACTTCAATAAAAGCATTTCCAATGGCTTTCCTTTTGGCTTCCGGATCTTCAAGACCATCTAATGCAGTCATAAATCTAGCTGTAGCGTCTACACCTTTTACGTTTAAGCCCATGCCTTTATATTGGTCCAAAACGCTATCAAATTCATTTTTTCGAAGCAAACCATTATTTACGAAAATGCAATAGAGGTTTTTGCCAATAGCTTTATGCAATAAAACTGCCGCTACTGTTGAATCTACTCCGCCTGAAAGTCCGAGTACGACTTTGTCGTTTTTGACTTTTTCCTGTAATTCTTTTACACAATCTTCTACAAAAGCATTAGGTGTAAAGTTCTGAGGAACGTGCGCAATCTTTACCAAAAAATTCTCAAGGATTTGTTTACCATCAGTAGAATGGTAAACCTCCGGGTGAAACTGAATGGCATAAGTTATTTCGCCTTCGATTTTGTAGGCTGCGTTTTCTACATCTTTGGTGCTTGCCAGTTTTACACCATTTTTTGGCAAATGCTTGATGGTGTCGCTATGGCTCATCCAAACCTGAGAATTGAGATTTACATCTTCAAAAAAAGTTTCACCTTCTTTGATAAAGGATAAATTTGCTCTTCCATATTCCCTGATATTGGAAGCAGCTACTTCTCCGCCTGAAAAATGTGCCAAATACTGAGCGCCATAACATACCGCGAGTATTGGTAATTTGCCTCTAATATTGGACAAATCGATTTGCAAAGCATCTTCTGAGCGGACAGAATAAGGACTTCCGCCAAGGATAACTGCTTTGTAAGACGATAAATCAGTTGGAAAATGATTGTAAGGGAAGATTTCGCAGAATATATTTAATTCCCGAACTCTTCTCGCAATAAGTTGTGTGTATTGCGAACCGAAATCTAAAATAAGTACGTTGTGTTGCATGTGCAAAAGTACTATTCTCAATT
>NZ_JBDSMB010000162.1:0-27663 GCF_039916025.1 Flavobacterium sp. | reverse complement strand
CAGAACCTGTGTTACCACAACCATCGCTAAGTTCATTATAGCTATTTGTCCATGTTACATTTGAACAAATATCAGAAGCAGTAGCACCTCCATTAGAAGCTAACCAAGCTGTTAAAGCTTCTGGATTACCGTTTCCATCACATTCTACAGTTGCATTTGCAGCAGCTGTATCAATAGTTGGAGCAGTAGTATCTTCGATAGTAAAGATCGCTGATGTAGTTGAAGTATTTCCACAACCATCAGTAGCAGTAAAGATTACTGTAGCTGAACCTGAGTTACCACAACCATCGCTAAGAGCATCAAAGCTGTTGGTCCAGGTTACACCTGAACATGTGTCAGAAGCTAATGCACCACCGTTAGAGCTTAACCAAGCTTGTAATGCAGCAGTATTTCCCTGACCATCACATTGTACAGTTGCATCAACTGCAGCTGTATCAATAGTCGGAGCAATAATATCCTGAACAGCAAATGTAGCAGAAGTCGTTGTAGCATTGCCACAATCATCAGTAGCAGTAAATATTACTGTCACAGCAGTTGAACAATCATTTGCTAAAGCATTGAAATTATTAGTCCAGGTTACATTAGAAGAAATATCAGAAGCTGAAGCACCACCATTAGATGCTAACCAATTAGTCAAAGCAGCAGAGTTACCACCACCATCACATTGTACAAGTAAGTCGGTCGCAGCTACATCCATACTTGGATTAGTAGTATCTTCAATAGTAAATGTTGCAGAAGTCGTTGTTGCGTTACCACAATCATCAGTAGCAGTAAATGTTACAGAAGCTGAACCTGTGTTACCACAACCATCGCTAAGAGCATCAAAACTATTAGTCCATGTTACGTTAGAACAAACATCAGAAGCCGCAGCACCACCGTTAGAGCTTAACCAAGCTTGTAGTGCAGCAGTATTTCCATTTCCATCACATTCTACAGTTGCATTAGCTGCAGCAGTATCCATAGTGGGATCAGTAGTATCTTCAATAGTGAATGTTGCAGAAGTCGTTGTTGCGTTACCACAATCATCAGTAGCAGTAAATGTTACTGTTGCTGAACCTGTATTTCCACAACCATCGCTCAGTTCATTATAGCTATTTGTCCATGTTACATTTGAACAAATATCAGAAGCAGAAGCGCCACCATTTGAGCTTAACCAAGCTTGTAGTGCAGCAGTATTTCCATTTCCATCACATTGTACAGTTGTATTAGCTGCAACTGTATCCATTGTTGGAGCAGTAGTATCTTCTATAGTAAATGTAGCTGAAGTCGTAGTTGCATTACCACAATCATCAGTAGCCGTAAATGTTACTGTTGCATTTCCGGTATTTCCACAACCATCGCTAAGAGCAGTAAAGCTATTAGTCCAGATTACATTAGAGCAAACATCAGAAGCCACAGCACCACCATTAGAAGTTAACCAAGCTTGTAATGCAGCAGTATTTCCATTTCCATCACATTCTACAGTTGCATTAGCTGCAGCAGTATCAATGGTTGGAGCAGTAGTATCTTCAATAGTAAAGGTTGCTGAAGTTGTTGAAGCATTACCACAACCATCTGTTGCTGTATATGTTACTGTAGCAGTTCCTGTATTTCCACAACCATCGCTCAAAGTAGTGAAGTTGTTAGACCATACTACATTAGAACATTTATCAGAAGCTTCAGCACCACCATTAGAAGTTAACCAAGCAGTTAAAGCAGCAGAGTTACCGTTTCCATCACATTGTACAGTTGCATTAACAGCAGCTGTATCAACAGTTGGAGCAGTTGTGTCAATAACGGTAATAGTTTGTGTAAATACTACAGAATTATTACCACAATTATCAAGAACAGTCCATTCATTTGTATATGTTCCTGTATTAGCACAACCCAATGCAGGTATAAAATTACCTCCTTTTTTGATTATGTTAGTTACATCAGCATCACACAAGTCAGATGCTACCGGGAATAATCCCTGAGCAGCAGTCAAAGCATCTTTATCACCACATTCAACAGTTACATTCAGAGTACCATCAGCAGTTTCCCAAATTGGAGCTGCAGTATCCTGAACAGTTATAACCTGAGTGAATACAGTTGATATATTATTACATACATCTTTTGCTGTCCATGTATTGGTATATGTACCAGCATTTGAACATCCTGCAGAAGCAACAAATGCACCAGGTATTTTAACATAAGTTACAGTACCTGCGCAATTATCGGTAGCCATTGGAGCAAGTGCCTGAGCAGTAGTTAATGCGGCAGCATCACTACATTCAACAGTGGCATCTAAAGAACCAGCAGCTGTAGACCAGGTAGGAGCTGTAATATCCTGAATTGTTACGGTTTGTGTTCCGGTAGTATTATTTCCGCAAGCATCTGTTACTGTCCAGGTTCTGGTAATAACTCTGTTATTTGGACATAAACCTCCAGGTGTCAAACAAACACTTTTGAAGTTAATGCTTCCATTTACATTAGCTTGTTTTCTTGAATATACAAACCAAGTTCCATTCATTGGTCCGGTTAAGTTTTCAAAACCAGAAACATAAGAAGTCAAACCGTTTATAGTATTTGGTGAAGATAATCCACCATTTGGAGTAAAGTTTTGCGTTACACCAGTTGTTATAAAATTATTATTATTCCATTGGGTATATCCTGAACTTGTAGGATAGAATTCTGGTAAATATAATTCTTGTGAACTTGAATTATTATCATCACAATTTCCACCAGCACAATAAGGTCCAACTAAAATAACAGCTTGTCCACTAGGTGAAACCAATGTAAATTCAGCTCTTCCTTTTCCTTGATTTGTTTCAAAAGCTAAAGCGATTTTTTGGATATTGGCAGCCGTAGCATTGTCAAAACCTGTAACATCAAAATAGAAGTAATTTCCATTACCAGCATTTATATTTGTTTCAGTGGAGTTACCAATGCATTCGGTATCAACAAATGAAACAGTTGGGTTCGAATCGCAGTTGTCATTAATGTTGGTTAAGTTTCCAGTATTAGACGGATTAAGATTAACCGAACAATTTGCATCTGTATTTAAGGTGATATTACTTGGCGTTGTAAATGTTGGAGGAGTATTGTCTATAATTGTAATAGTTGCTGTTGCAGTGTCACAATTGCTTGGATTTAATATTTCACATATTTGATAAGTGAAAGTATAATCACCACAATGCCCAATGCTTGTTAACGAAACATTTCCGTTAGCATCAATATTTAAGTTCGGATAAGCTCCATTTACAATTGATAAATTAACTTGTGAAATAGTAACGTTGATATTGTTTAGTGAATCATTAGAAAGAATATTTCCAATTGTTCCAATATTTGCACAATCTACACTATAAGTATCATTCATGGCTACAATAGCAGCAGCATCAACTGATATAGAAACTATAGCCTGATCACAATTTGTTGGATTTAAGACTTCACAGATTTGGTATGTTAAGGTATAAGTACCAGAAGGAGTTCCAGGAGCAACCAGTACGTTAGTGCCAGATAAAGTAATACCAGCATTTGTAGAAGACACAAACGTCGTAATTACCTGCGCAGGAAGAACAGGTGAACCATTCAGCGTATCGTTAGCCAATACATTTGTGAAAGCTGTTCCACCTACAAATCCATTGATAGGAGCAGCAGTATCGTCATTCGCCACAATTGCAGCAGCACTTACAGAAACGGAAACTATAGCCTGATCACAATTTGTTGGATTTAAGATTTCACAGATTTGGTAAGTCAAAGTATAAGAACCGGCAGGCGTTCCAGGGGCAACCAGTACATTAGTACCAGAAAGCGTTACACCAGCATTAGTTGAAGACACAAAAGTTGTGTTTACCTGAGCAGGAACAACCGGAGAACCATTAAGAGTATCATTAGCCAATACATTCGTGAAAGCAGTTCCACCAACATAACCGTTGATTGGAGCAGCAGTATCGTTTACCGCATCAATAAGAGTTACAGTTACAGGAACTGTTACTGTTGCAGTAGCACAGCTACAAGTTGCAGAAGCACCGCAAATTTGATAAGTTAAAGTATAATTTCCAGCAAGTGTACCGGGTGCAACAACAACATTAGTTCCAGATAAACTTACTCCGGCATTTGTTGAAGAAACAAATGAAGTGGTTACTTGAGAACTGGTTATTGAGCTTCCGTCTAAAGTGTCATTTCCTAAAACGTTTATAAATGAAGTTCCACCACCGAAACCGTTAATTGAATTTCCGGAATCATTGTTTGCTACAAATACTGCCGCACTAACATTAATTGTTTGTGATGCCGTACTTGTATTATTACATACATCTTTCGCTGTCCAGGTTCTTGTAATTGAATACGAACCATTACAATTTGTTGGGGTAGCCACATCATTAAAAGTCAATGTTACTGAACTACAAGCATCAGTGGCTACTGCTTGTTGGAATGATGGAGTTGTACTATAGCTTACCGTGCTTGGTGCAGGTAATGCAGTAAATGCAGGAGCTGTAGTATCGTCAATTGTTATTGTTCTTGAAACCGAAGCCAAAGTTCTGCCACAACTATCTGTTGCAGTCCAGGTTTGAGTTACTTTTCCGTTACAGTTACCAGGAACAGTTGTCGTGAATGTTGATAGATTTGAAGTTCCACTAACTAAACAACCGCCACCTAATCCATTTGTAAATGGAAGTGTACTTGCAGCAGGTAAACCTCCACAAGTTACTGTGATATCTGTAAGAGCAGTCATTGTTGGCAATGCCGCCGGACTAACAGTTATAGTTCTTGAAACCGGAGCCAAAGCTCTTCCACAACTATCTGTTCCTGTCCAGGTTTCAGTTACTGTTCCACCACAAGCACCAGGCGTAGCCGAGAGTGTAGATGGATTTGAAGTTCCGCTGATTAAACAACCACCAGATAAACCGTTAGAAAATGCAATTGTGCTTGCAGCAGGTAAACCTCCACAAGCAACAGTGATATTTCCAGGAGCAGTCATTGTTGGCAATGCTGCTGCAGCAACAGTTATTGTTCTTGTAACTGGAGCCAAAACTCTACCAGTACTATCTGTTGCAGTCCAGGTTTCAGTTACCGTTCCTCCACAAGCACCAGGCGTTGCAGAAAACGTTGAAGAATTTGAAGAGCCACTTATTAAACAAGCGCCTGACAAACCATTCGTATAAGTAATAGTGCTTGAGGCTGGAATTGAACCGCAAGAAACTCCTGTATTACCAGGTGAAGTCATTGTTGGCAAAGCCGCAGGACTTACAGTAATAGTTCTTGTTTGTGTAATCGTTCTGCCATAAGCATCGGTAAATGTCCACGATTCTATAATTGTTCCACCACCTGGACCAGCAGGTGTTTGAGCACTTAATGTAGAAACTACAGAACCGCTGATTATGCAAGAAGCATTTAATGTTCCTGTTGGGTTATTGGTATAGCTAAGTGAACTTGTCGCAGCTCCTCCACAAGGAACTGTATAATTACTGGCTGTAGCAAATACAGCAGGAGGTGGAGTAGTAGCTGTTATCGTTCTCGACTTAGTTGTAGTACAGTTATTAACATCTTTGATAGTCACTGAATAAGTTCCAGGAACCAAACCTGTTAAATCCTGATTGGTTGATTGTCCTGCAGGAATCACACCTCCGGCAGAGGCTGTCCATACATAAGTAAAAGGAGCTGTTCCTCCTGTTGTTGTTAAATCAATAGCACCGGTTGCTGAACCACATAATGAACTTGTCAATGCAAATTCACCATTTACTCCGGCATTAACCGTTATCGATGGTAGCTGCCCACATTTTGGTGAAATGTTATTCGGGTCTATAGGACATGAACCACTCGGTGTAGTCCAAGCTTCCCATAAATTAGAAATTTTGATAATATCCCCACAATTGTAGGTGATAGTACCAAAATCTAAATAGGTTATTGAACCTCCTGGTAAAGGACCAGCACAACCTGTTCTTGTTGTAGAAGAAATTAACAATCCTGTAGTACCGCTATAGATATCTACAGTTCCCCAAAAAGCAAATGCTCCCCTGGTGGAACCCGTGGTATTGTTAATCCCTAATGTTAGGGTTCTTGTCAATGGCGTTGCCATGGCACAAGAATTACATAAATCTCCACCGGTTAATTGTGCTGCCACGAGTGAAAGGTCACTTGATGTACAAGAAGTACCAGGTGGCGGAACAGATTGCGCGAATGACATTGATATACAAAATATATTAAGTATCAAGAAGGCGCAAAAATTCTTCGAAAGTGTAAAATTTGATTTCATACAGTTAGGTTTAGCAGAATAGATTTGAAAACGGCATTTTTGTACAGGGAGTACTTTTGTAGGTGTTTATGAAGTTGATAGATAATTGGGGTTATACTATATACACAAAATTAGTTTCAGTGCATTTTTAAAAACCATTTTATCTATGAACGGCATAAAAAATCGACAAAATGCATGTTTTTGGAACTATTCTAGTTCTAGATTAAGGTTTTTTTGGGGTTATACTTGATTTTTGACATGATAGATTTGGGTATTTAGGGTTATTTTTTTTGTAAAAATTTATGTTTTACAGTTCGAAAGTATATAGTTTAAATCAAACCACCAAAAAAAACATCGATAAAGTGCATAATTTCATAGATAAAGTGCATTATTTAACATTTTTATCTAGAAAAATACTACAACAATAATAATTTGATAAGTTGTTTATAACATATTTCATTTTTAACAATTATTTATAATTCTATTTAGTAAACATTTTGTAATGGAAAATAATGGTAGAATTTGACCAGGAAATGAATTGCGGAGAATACAGATTGACTTTTTAAAGTCTATAGATAAATTAGATTTATATGATATAAAAACTTAAATTTATAGTATTAATAATTTTGGCAATTTTATCATGAAACAACTAATATTAATTCGACACGCCAAATCAAGCTGGGGAGCACCACTCCGCGATATAGACAGGCCTTTGACAAGCAAAGGCATTCAGGATGCGCATTTAGTTTCTTCTCATATTAGTAACCAAATTCCAAAATCATTTGTATTATGGAGCAGTGTTGCGAAAAGAGCTTCCGAAACCGCTATGATTTTTGCCCAAAACATTTCCTTCCCTTTAGAAAGCATTACATTTAAAGAAGAGTTATACACCTTTGATGAAAGAAAGCTGGAACAAATTATCAAATTATGTCCAAATGATTATGATAACTTAATTCTTTTTGGACACAATGAGGCAATTACAAATTTTGTCAATAAATTTGGGAACATCTTTATTGATAATGTTTCGACTTCCGGATTTGTAAATATTATATTTGACAATAACTCCTGGAATGACATTGAAAAAGGTGTTACCAAGAAAGTTATTTTCCCAAGTGATTTAAAATAAAATATGAGTACAGAATCCGGTTTCAGATATATAGACAGAGAAAAAAGTTGGCTGGCATTTAACGCCAGAGTTTTACAGGAAGCAGCTGATGAAGCTGTTCCTTTGTTAGAAAGACTTCGGTTTATAGGTATTTTTTCCAATAATTTAGATGAGTTTTTCCGTGTTCGATTT
The DNA here is from genome assembly GCF_039916025.1 of Flavobacterium sp. Taxonomy (GTDB): domain Bacteria; phylum Bacteroidota; class Bacteroidia; order Flavobacteriales; family Flavobacteriaceae; genus Flavobacterium. The sequence goes on along the minus strand of NZ_JBDSMB010000162.1, from coordinate 20,173 downwards.
GCCGCAATTCGTCGTTTGAGCATGTCCGGCGTTTCGGGAGAAAAGATTCTTGGCGGAATTTCAGCTCAGCAATTGGTTAAAGACATTACCGAAATAGTAATCAAACAGCAGTCAGAAAGTCTGCGTGTGCTTAACGAAATTGAAAAACAATTAGTAAAACAGAACATAATCATTATCGACGAGAATGAAGTTTCAGAAGAACATGAAAACTTTATAAAAGATTTTTTTATCCAAAAAATAAGCCCGGAACTCGTTACGATTATCTTAAATGATCTGGCTGAATTCCCTTTATTAAAAGACACTTCGGGTTATTTAGCCGTCAAATTGGTAATGAAATCAGTGCAAAAACCCAGCATGCTCGGTTTTGTTAAACCCAAATCAGAAGTGCGTTATGCAATAATTGAAATTCCAAAAAACACCAATCGTATTGTTGAACTTCCCAACAAAGATGGTAAGCAATACTTGATAATGCTCGATGATTTAATCCGTTATAACCTGAGCAGCATTTTCAATATTTTTGATTACGAAAGCATTTCAGCTCATATGATAAAAATCACTCGAGATGCCCAGTTGGATATCGATAGTGACATGAGCAAAAGCATGCTCGAAAAGATTGCAACTTCTGTAAAGGAAAGACGTATTGGCGAACCGGTTCGTTTTGTTTATGATCAGCATATTGAAAAAGACACACTCAAATTTTTCCTTACCAAAATGGGAATCGATGTTTCGGACGGTGTTATTCCAGGCGGAAGATACCACAACCGTCGTGATTATATGAACTTCCCAAACCTTGGTCGATTTGATTTGTTGTATCCGCCAAGAGTGCCGCTTCCGGTGGAAGGTTTATCACTTGATGGAAGTCTTTTAAACAAAATTGCCAAAAAAGATTATTTGATTAATGCACCATTTCAGTCGTTTTCGTATCTGATAAAATTCCTGCGCGAAGCCGCTTTGGATCCAAAAGTAACTTCAATAAAAATCACTTTATATCGTCTGGCAAAAAACTCTCAGATTGTAAGTTCACTGATTAATGCTGCGAAAAACGGGAAGAAAGTTACGGTTCAAATTGAACTTCAGGCGCGTTTTGATGAAGCCAGCAATATTTCCTATGCCGAGCAAATGCAGCAAGAAGGCATCGAACTTATTTTTGGTATCAAAGGATTAAAAGTCCACAGCAAAATATGTTTGATTGACCGTGTTGAAGACGATAAACTAAAACGTTACGGCTTTATTTCTACAGGGAATTTCAACGAAAGTACCGCGAAAATCTACACCGATTTAACGCTTTTTACCAGTCACCAGCAAATCCTGAAAGACGTTTCTAAAATCTTTGATTTCTTTGATGTTAATTATCGAATTCATCGTTACAAACACCTGATAGTTTCTCCACATTACACGCGTTCAAGGTTTTATAAATTAATTGACAGAGAAATAAACAATGCCATTATGGGCCGTCCGGCATACATTAATTTAAAAATGAACAGCATTTCGGATTACCCAATAATCGACAAATTATATGAAGCCAGTAATGCCGGTGTGAAAATTAAGTTGCAGGTTAGAGGTATTTGTTCCCTAATTCCAGGCGTGAAAGGAATGAGCGAAAACATAGAAGCAGTCAGCATTGTTGACTATTTCTTAGAACACACGCGTTCATTTATTTTCTGTAATAACGATGATCCGGAAGTTTATATTTCATCAGCCGATTTTATGACACGTAATTTAGATGGTCGGGTAGAAGTAACCTGTCCGATATATGACGAAGACATCAAAAAACAAATTATTGACACCTTTAATGTTGGCTGGAAAGGAAATGTAAAAGCGCGTTATCATTCAGAGAAATTTGAAAACAAATACCGTGTTCGCGCTGAAGATGAACCTATTTTTAGAGCCCAACATGAAACTTACAACTATTATAAAGAAAGACTTGATGGAACTCCAAATAACCAAATAACCGAATAGACATTTAATGATTTCAATTAAAAAATATGCAGCGATTGATATTGGTTCCAATGCCATGAGATTGCTTATTACCAATATTGTAGAGCAACAGGACAAGGAAACACAATTTAACAAAAGTGCTTTGATTCGGGTGCCAATTCGTTTGGGTCAGGATGCTTTTACGGTTGGTGAAATCTCAGATGAGAATATTGACAGAATGATTGATGCTATGAAAGCGTTTAAACTGTTGATGAAAGTTTATAAGGTAGAAAAATACAAAGCCTGCGCCACGTCTGCTATGCGCGAAGCTTATAATGGTAAAGAAGTCGCTGATACTATCAGAGAAAAATGCGATATTGATATTGACATCATCGACGGAAAAATTGAAGCTACTATTATTGCGTCTTCAGATTTGCACGATTTCTTAAAAACAGACAAAACGTATTTGTATGTCGATGTTGGTGGTGGAAGTACCGAATTCTCTCTATTTGATGACGGTAAAATGATAGCGTCCAAATCATTTAAAATAGGAACCGTTCGTATGCTGAACAATATGGTAAGCGACATTGTTTGGGACGAAATCGAAAAATGGATTAAAGCCAATACTGAGGAATATGATGAAGTAATCCTAATCGGTTCCGGTGGAAACATCAATAAGCTGTTCAAACTTTCAGGAAAACTGCAGGACAAACCGTTGTCATATCTATACTTAAACTCACAATACCAATATTTGAATTCACTGACATACGAGCAACGTATCGCTGAATTAGCATTGAATACTGACCGTGCCGACGTTATCATACCGGCAACCAGGATATATTTAAATGCTATGAAATGGAGCGGCGCCCGACAATTATTTGTGCCAAAAATCGGTTTGGCCGACGGAATCGTAAAAGCAATGTATCAGGGAAGTATATAAGTCTGCTTCGTTCCGCGCAAAGACAAACTATTCATTAACCTCCAACCCAAACAGATTTCGCATCAGCTCTAAGTTGGGATTGAGTTCCACCAAACGGTTGTATTTATCTTGTGCAGTGTATCTTTTTTTATCAACCAAAGTCTCATTCACTTTTACTTCAATTGCAATATCGTGGTTGTGCAGTTTTCCACGTAAGTAGCCCAAAAGTTCCGGTCTTTCTTTTTCAAAATCTATTTTTGAACTTTCGTTCGGTAATTCGTGGATGATAGTTGTGCCTTCAAGAATTGGATCGTTAATAGTCAACAATGAAGCTATAATTCGATAACCCTTATCTTCCATGCGTTGTGCATACTTCAGCCATTGCTCCAACATTTCGGTTTCGGTAAACGCTTCGCTTGCCAAATGCACCACTTCTTTAACGGTAGCTTTTAAGTTTTCAGCCATTTCTTTTTTGGCACGAATACTCGCCAACGACATAGCGGAGACTTTTGGCTGGATGTCAGTTGTTGATTGTTGGTTGGTTGTTGTTGGTTTTGGCACCTCGACTGCGCTCGGTGTGACGATTATTTGAGATTCAGAAATTTTCTCTACAACTTCTGCTTTTGGCTGTTCGGGCTGAACTACACCTTCTGGAGTCGTAATTCGTAATTCGTAATTCGTAATTGATTTTACCTCAGAAATTGAGTAGTCATTTCTACGATAATACGTAGGCGGAATTATAAACTCAGGCTTTTTTTTTTCTCCATCAAAACCGATAGAGCTTAGTTGCATTAGCGCGAGTTCTACCAAAAGGCGTTGGTTTTGGGAAACCTTATATTTCAAATCACAATCATTCGCGATGTCGATACCTTTTAACAAAAACTCCTGCGATACTTTTTGCGATTGTTGTCCGTATAATTTTTGTGCCGCTTCACCCATTTCCAACAAAGTAAGCGTAGCTGGTGTTTTGGCAACTAATAAATCCCTGAAATGCGATGCTAATCCGGCAATGAAATGATGACCATCAAAGCCTTTGGATAAAATTTCATTATAAGCCATTAATACTTCCGGGATTTTGTTTTCCAAAATCAAATCGGTTATATTGATATACGTTTCATAATCCAAAACGTTCAGATTCTCAGTAACTGCCTGACGTGTTAAGTTATTTCCACAATAGGAAACAACTCTGTCAAAAATGGACAAAGCATCACGCATTGCGCCATCAGCCTTTTGAGCAATAATATGCAAAGCATCGTCTTCAAAGGTTACATCTTGACTTTTTGCTACTTCAGCCAAATGTTCCTTGGCATCTTTAACCGTAATTCTTTTAAAATCAAAAATCTGGCAACGCGATAATATCGTTGGAATGATTTTGTGTTTTTCGGTCGTAGCCAAAATAAATATGGCGTGCTTTGGCGGTTCTTCCAGGGTTTTCAAAAAAGCATTGAAAGCTGCCGAAGACAACATGTGCACCTCGTCAATAATATATACTTTATATTTTCCGGTTTGTGGCGGGATTCGAACCTGGTCAATCAGATTTCTGATATCATCAACCGAATTGTTAGAAGCAGCATCCAATTCAAATACATTAAAAGCAAAATCTTCATTCGGATCATCATAACCCGGCTGATTAATTTTGCGTGCCAAAATCCGGGCGCAAGTCGTTTTTCCAACACCTCTCGGACCTGTAAATAATAATGCAGAAGCTAAATGATTGTTTTCTATGGCGTTAAGCAAAGTGCTCGTAATAGCTTGCTGACCAACAACGTCTTTAAACGTTTGCGGTCTATACTTACGGGCAGATACTACAAATTGTTCCATAGCTTTTTATTGGATTACAAATATAGAATTTTCAATATCAATGGCAATATCAATAACAATAAACAATAATAAAATTATTAACTATTTGAACATTGCTATTTTGATTGATTTTTGAAATTGAAATTGATTTTTTAATGTTTATTTCCTTTGATGCTCAATTCGAGTAAAACCTGAGCTGCCCGACTTTCGGAATTGGCAGAAAAACCAGCCACAAATACTCCTTTTTCTCCAGTATTTGATTTGATGCCATAGACAATTGCTTCATCATCAGGATTTGAGTCACCTTCATAACGGTAAATGTGCAGGATTTCATAACTGTTTGGATTGTGCATGATGTCTTCTTCCAGAAGATTAAAGTCAATAGTAAATCCCATGGATTTGAGTTCTTCCAGGGCTTTCAAAACGGGGGCATAGTGATATCGGTTTTCCATACCTTAAAAATAAGGTTTTTTTTGTTGATGGTAAAAGATTTTAGTGACAAGTAATTAGTAACTAGTGATTAGTTGTTATTAGCCCCGATGGGAACGGCATCCTTTTTCTTTTGAAAAAGATATAGTGGACAGCGGGAAGATAGTTTCTTAGAAAGACAAACGCCATGCTCCTTAACCTAAAACTTCTGCAATGGTTTCGTTTTCGAGCAAGATTATCAAAGCATGCTCTTCGTCTTTAAGTTCGGATTTGGTCTTTTTTGGTTTGTAGTTCCAAATGGAACCGCGTTCAAAAGCAGCAATGACTGTTGGATGGACATAATATTTTTTGCAGACGGTTCGTGTGTTTCCAAGTTTTGAAGATACTTCATCCAGAACTTCTACAACTTTGCGTTTGAATTCGGTTTGCGTTTCAGGCTGAGGCAATTTCTGGAAAGCTCCAAGCGCATTGACACTTCCTGACCAGCAACGAAAGTCTTTTGCAGTAAAATCTTCATTAGTAACACTTTTCAGATAGTTATTTATATCAGAAGAAGTGATGCAGCGATGATTGCCATCGTCGTCATAATATTGAAATAAGTCCTGCCCCGGAATGTCTTTGCATCTTCTGACAAGATTGGCAAGTCTCATGCTTTCCAGGCTTATTTTGTGGGTAACACCTTTTTTGCCGACAAAATCAAAATAGATTTTGTTATTCCGAAAATTGACATGGTCATCCTGTAAAGTAGTCAGGCCAAAAGAACCGTAAAGTTTTTTATACGCATCATTCCCGATTCGGATATTGGTGAGTTCAATAAGTTTTACAACCAATGCTACCACTTTTTCATAAGGCAGTCCTTTTTTATTCAAATCAGTTTCTACTTGTTTTCGGATTGCAGGAAGCGCATTGGCAAAACTGCGGAGTTTGTAAAATTTAGATTGGTTTCGGATTTTATTCCAGTGCGCATGATAGCGATATTGTTTTCGGCCTTTAGTATCAATACCAGTTGCCTGAAGATGTCCGTTTTCATAAGGAGAAATCCAGACATTTTCCCACGCCGGTGGAATCACAAGTTTATTTATGCGTTCCAAAATGTCTTTTTCACGAACCTTCTTTTTGTTTTCGTCAACAAATTCAAAACCTTCTCCTTTTCGGATACGGTAAAAACCATTATTGACATTAATGGAATAGCGAAGCCCAACAGACTTAGCTGTTGTTATGGGATTTCTGCCTATTTTTTCGAGTTTGGATTTAAGCCGTTCCATCACAGATGGTCGATCAGTTTAACCACTTCTTTGGGTTTATCAACTTCATCAGGTTGTTGTTTCTGACTGTTATCCGGATTCATTTCGGGATGCTCTTCCGGATCTTTTTTATTTTTAATGCTTAGTTCATTCAGCACCATGGCCGCACTTTTATCAGTATAAGCTGAAGCACCAGCCACAAAAACGCCTTTTTCGCCAGTGCTGGATTTGATTCCATACACAGTAGCTTCATCACCGGGATCGCTCTCGCCTTCATAATAATAGATATGTACTATTGTAAAATCATGCGGACTATTGATGATTCTTCCTTCCTGAGTATTAAAATCTACGGTAAAACCTTTTTCTTTTAATTCATCTAAAGCTTCTGAAACAGGGGCGTAGTGGTACATATGTCGATCCATGGTTACTGCAATTTGATTGGTTATAATATTCGTAAAATTAATCTTTAGGTATTCGTTCAGGTTACAGAATTAAGACTGAATGTTATAAAATTATTATTGTAAGTTTGCACCGCAGACCGCCTTATCGTTCTCGTCCCAAAAGACGAGAGAGGAAAGTCCGGACACCAAAGAGTAGCATATTGGGTAACGCCCAACCGTCTCGTCCTAAAAGACGAGATCGAGGACAAGTGCAACAGAAAGTATGTACAGGTAATGCTGTAGTGAAACCAGGTAAACTCTATGCGGTGAAATTCCAAGTATATCGGCATTTAAGGATTACTCGTCCGTTGTCGAAGGGTAGGAAGCTTGATCCCGACAGTAATGTCGGGGCTAGATAAATGATAAGGTATTTCTAATTTGTTACAGATTCTGAAACAAGTTCAGAAAGAACAGAATCCGGCTTATAGGTCTGCTTTTTTTTAGTGAAACGCAACTTTGAATTTTCAAAGTTGTAAGCTGAACTAATCCCCATGCCAATCGGGATATTTTATTTAGGATTATTTCGTAAATTGCAGTTGTCAAACGAAATTTATTCATTCCTATGAGCCACATTGTAAAAGTCCTTGAAGCCCGATTTATCACCCACGATGTTAAACGATTTGTTGTCGAAAAGCCTAAAGGTTTTGACTTTATTCCCGGACAGGCTTGTGATGTTTCTATAAATCTTCCGCTATGGAAAGAGCAATTGCGTCCTTTTACATTTACCAGTTTGAGAGATTCCAAGTTTTTGGAATTCATTATTAAAATTTATAGCGACCATCCCGGAGTTACCAATGAATTAGGTAAGATAAACGCTGGTGACGAATTGATTCTTCACGATGTTTTTGGCGCAATCAAATACGTTGAACCTGGAATTTTTATTGCTGCCGGAACAGGTATCACACCTTTCATTTCTATTTTTCGCGAGTTGTATAAAAACAACAAACTATTTAACAATCGACTCATTTATGTCAATAAAACTTCAAATGATATCATTATGGGAGAAGAGTTGCACAGAATGCTGAAGAATAATTTCACCAGTGTCCTGACTCGTGAAAATACGGTTGGTTTTATTGGGAAACGTATTGATCGTAAATTTTTGATTGAGAATATCGTGGATTTCAGCAGGCATTTTTATGTGTGTGGTCCGGATAATTTTGTAAAAGACATTACACATCATCTTTTAGATTTGGGTGCTGATGCTGATACGCTGATTTTTGATAAGTAGAGAAATAGCAATGCTATGTCTTTACAATTCGAAGAAAGTAAACACAGAACCACCATAATTTTTCTGGAAAGAATAATTAGGCATGTTTTCCAACTTGGTGTATTTTGAATGTTCAACAACCAGCATTCCTTCTTCATCCAATAATTCGTTTTCAAAGATAAGGGCAACGATTTTCTCAAATTCCTTTTGTTCCATTCCATAAGGCGGATCAGCAAAGATTATATCGTAGTTGCCTGAATGCTTTTCAAGGAATTTAAACACATCGCTTTTGATTGCCGTAATATCAAACTCAAATTCCTTAGCCGTTTTTTTAATGAAGTTTACGCAACCCATATCACCATCAACACAAAGAATTGGTGAACAGCCACGCGAACCAAATTCATAGCTAATGCTTCCGGTGCCGGCAAAAAGTTCCAAAACTTTGAGTTCCGAAAAATTAAAATGATTGTTCAGAACATTGAACAACGCTTCTTTGCTCATATCGGTTGTTGGACGAACGGGAAGGTTTTTGGGTGGCGCTATTCTTCTTCCTTTATATTTGCCAGAGATGATTCTCATGAGTGTAATAATATAAAATGCTCGCGCTTTTCGACATCGGATAAATTGCTTTGCATCGAACTCACATCAAACAAATTGGCATTTCGCACATATTTATAAGCAATTTTATAAAGCGAATCGTCTTCAGCAACTTTACCAAGCAGTTCTAATTTAAAACTCTCCGGATTCAAATGCAATTGCTCTGCGGTGAATAAAATATAGTAGATAAAATCTTCAGGCGTTTTATATTCAAAGGTATTATAAAGCTGCAGTTTTTGATTTTGAATTACCACAATTTCAAAATGCGTATCACTTACATGTACAAACATTTTGGATTCTTCATTGTTTTTGGATACATCCAGCAATTTTTTCACCAAAACTGTATTGGCGTGTTTGTAATCAAAAGTGCCAAATTGGTCAATGAAATAATTGTTCAGATTTACATACGGAATATAAACGTTGTTCATTTCGTAATTTCCCAATTCATCATAAGCAAAGAAATCGGTTTCAAAAACCTTGGTGTTGAATTGCAGATAACTGCCTAAATAATCTTCGTCAAATAAAGCTGTTGGCACAAAAGTCGAAAGATTGTTACTGTGGATAATCACAACTTCGTCATAACCAGCTTTGAGTTCGGGATTATTCTCAAACGCTTCGGCAAACAAATCTTCTGTTTTGATGGTAAGATTGAGTTTGCCTAAAACAACTTTTTGCAGCTTGGTAGCTTTGTTAGTAAGCGTATCAAACGTAGCAAAAGACAAACCATTCAGAGAAACCTGAATTGCCAGTTTTTGGTACATTTTGTCTATAACACTGCTGTTTTGCCACATAGTTTTTCCTTTATAAATAGGAAAGGCAAACTTACGAAAATCAATATCAATTTCAATGTCAAAAATCAATATCAATATCAATATCAATATCAATATCAATTTCAATGGCAAAGATCAATGTCAATGTCAACATTTAAAATATGGATTTCTATTATTGTAATTGATTTTTGACATTGCCATTGTAGTTGAAAACTCTATATTTGAAACTCAAATTATATTCAATCCTTTAATGACTTCCAGCCAGTTTTACAGTGTGTTACAAAAACAGTTTCCGTTTCAACCGACCGTAAAACAGGATATTTTTTTTCAAAAAATTGCCGATTTCTTAACCAATTCCAATTCCAACGAAATTTTTGTATTGAAAGGTTACGCCGGAACAGGAAAAACTACTGTGATTTCTACGATAGTCAATAATCTTGGCGCAATTAATAAAAAGTATGTGTTGTTGGCGCCAACGGGAAGAGCAGCGAAAGTCATTGCGAATTATTCCAACAAACCAGCGTTTACGATTCACAAGAAAATCTATTTTCCGAAGAAAGGAAAATCAGGTGGCGTTTCGTTTACGATGCAGACAAATAAATTTAAGAATACCATATTTATAGTGGATGAATCATCGATGATTTCGGATGTAAGTGCTGATGCCAAGCTTTATGAAAACGGTTCGCTGCTCGATGATTTGATTTCTTATGTATATAATGGCGAAAATTGTAAAATGATTTTGCTTGGCGATACGGCTCAATTACCACCAGTGCAATTGGATGTCAGTCCGGCATTGGATACCGAAAAACTGGCTTTGAATTACAACAAAGAAATTTTCTCGATTGAGTTGGATGAAGTAATGCGTCAGGAAGAATTTTCGGGAATTTTACAAAACGCAACAGAATTGCGTGAAATAATGAAAAGCAGTTTCCTTGATAATTTCAAATTCAACTTAAAAGGATACAAAGATATTGTCAGATTAACGGATGGTTTTGATATTCAGGATGCGATTCAAAGTGCTTACAGCAATTATAGTATTGAAGATACTTGTTTTATTGTGCGTTCCAATAAAAGAGCGAATCAATACAACCAGCAAATTCGCGCCAGGATTTTGGATAAGGAAAGCGATTTGTCGGTCGGTGATTATTTGATGGTTGTGAAGAACAATTATTTTTGGTTAAAAGAAAATGATGAAGCCGGATTTATTGCCAATGGCGATATTATTGAGGTTTTGGAAATTTTTGGTTTCAAGGAATTATATGATTTCAGATTTGCCAAAGTCAAAATCAGAATGGTTGATTATCCCGATCAGAGACCTTTCGAAACAATGCTTTTACTAGATACAATTACCAGCGAATCGCCATCACTTACTTATGACGAAAGCAATCATTTGTATCAGGAAGTGATGAAAGATTATGAAGGCGAAGCACAATACCGCAAATTTCTAAAGGTAAAAAGCAACGAATATTTCAACGCACTTCAAGTAAAATTCTCTTATGCGATTACGTGTCACAAATCTCAAGGCGGACAATGGAATACTGTTTTTATTGAACAGCCATATCTGCCAAATGGCGTTGATTTAGATTATATTCGTTGGCTTTACACTGCAGTTACGCGAGCCAAAGACAAATTGTATCTGATTGGTTTTAAGGATGAGAGTTTTGAAGAGTAGCTATTTTTTCAATATCTTCTTTTAGGATATCTATTTCTTTTCGATTTCTATCACCAAGAACATAGGCTAAATTTGAAAATTCAATTTTACCATTTAAATAGTAATTCATAAGCTCATTTTTGACTTTTTGAAAATCATTACCGTCATACATTTCGTAGCTATAGGTTTTCAACTCTCCTGATAGTAATTTCAATTTTAAAGTGTTATCAGTTCCATTTGAAAGAGCAGGGCCAAAATTTCCTCTTCCAGAACCATTCATTTTTCCGTAGTAATCATCATTTGAAATTTCAATATTTTTTATCTGTTCAAGTGTAAACGTTTCCTCTTGAATTTTAATTTTATCCATTTCAAAAATTAGAAAGCCATCCAGCTTTCCTTTCAAAGGTTTAGCTTTCCCTAAGTTATAGAATCCCGAAATAACTCCAGTAATCCAACTTCCTAAGCAAATAAAAATAAATATGTTGTTAAATATATTTTTTGGTATTGGGTCAGAAAAATTGTTTGTAATTGCTAAAATACCCAAACAAGTAAATATAATCGAATAGATAATTTTATTGGTTGTTCAATAAAATTTCTTCACTTTTATAAAAACTGGAAAACGCTGCATCTATTGTAATTAATGTTTTTCAAAAATAGCAAATTTTTAGATTGATAAAATTCAAATCAACTTTGTAACTTAGCTTCTCTAAAACTTTGCAACTTTTAAAAAATGAAAAACTGGATTCTCTATTCTTTAATTTCAATGTTCTTTGCAGGACTGACTTCGGTCATTGCCAAAATGGGATTGCGAAATGTGAGTTCAGATACAGGTTTAGCCGTGCGGACAATCATTGTTTTCGTTATTGTTTGGCTCAATGTTTTTCTATTTCAGTCGGTAAAAGATTTTAGGAATTTAACCAAAATGGATATTGTCTTCTTGGCAATATCAGGCGTAACAACTTCTTTGTCCTGGATTTTTTATTACAAAGCCATCAAAATTGGAAATGTTTCCCAAGTTGCTTTGATAGATAAAGGAAGCATCCTAATAACATTGCTGTTATCTTTTATAGTTTTGAACGAACAGTTTTCCTGGAAAACAGCCATCGGCGGAAGCCTTATCATTGCCGGACTTTTAATTTTATCTTTGAAATAAAAAAACCTCGTTTGTTTCAAACGAGGTTTTTTTTATGAGATAAACTTAGCCACTCAGTTACTCCGAAACTCAGCAACTTTAAAAAATTACTCCTTAACTATCTTCTCAGTATTAGCTCCTTTATCAAATGTCATTCTTAAAAAGTAAACACCTTTAGCCTGATTAGAGATATCTAATTTTAAGTTGGTGTCATTATACACTTTTGACAGCAATACTTTTCCCTGGACATCAACTAACTGATACGATTTTATGATTTCTGTTGCTCTGACATTAATAATATCTACTGTTGGATTTGGGTAGATGTCATAAGTATATGTATTAAAATCATTCAAACCCAGCGCGGTACCTTGTCCCTGCAAATATAATGAAACAGGAATATATCCTTGAGCACCAGTAAAAACTGCAGTTGGAACCGTGATTTTAAAAGAATGATTTCCGGCAGTTAAATTTCCTAAGTTTAAAGTTCTTATTGGAATTACTGCTCCGGGACACCAATTGCTAAATGACTGCCATTGTGCTGGAGTTCTTGGAGTCGCACCGTAAATTCCATTTCCCTGAGTATTATAAATTCTGTAAGGTTCACATGTTGATTCTCCTGGGATATAACTCAAAAGTGGGACATCATCATGATAGATATAATGAACCCTTCTATTATATTCTTCTCCGCCACTGTTAGAACCATGATTTGAAGTGATAAAATAATATTTGGAATTCGTAATGGCTTCCGGTAGCGTGTAGTTTATTGTTCTGATAGTTTGACCTATAACATCGGTAGCACCAACCTGATAATTGTTTAAATCTTTTTTGAAATTCAAATTCAGTAAAAAAGTATCATTTGGAACAGTTGTATCCGTATTGGTAACAAAATCCATTGTGCCATAAAAAACATCTGTTCTTCCACTGCAACCCGCAACTTGTGTTTGCGCTGCATAGGGAACTCCGAAAACTTCAAATTCTACCCAAAAATCGTAGGCAGCATTCAGAGCGCTATCCTTTAAAATTTTAGCAACATTGTCAACAGTAAATGTATAAGGAACTTCTGTTGGCGAAATGTTCATGTTCATAAAAGGAGTAATGAATCGCCCAATTTCAATTTTTTTAGCTGTAGCCGTATTATAAGAAGCGTCGCCTTTAGGCACTAAAACCAAATTTACATTACCAATTCGGTCATAGTTATCACAAGACGCATATATTGTTATGTCAACTCGTAATGTACTTCCAACTGATTCGAGTTGTGGCTGGGTTAACTTAGTTGTGAATAAATCATTTCTCAATCGGAATACGCCAGGCGAAGTTGGTTCATTTACCAATCCGGCATAACCATCATAAAATAAGACATTGTCATATATATTAATAGTAGTTTGAGATTGTGAAAAGTTTAAAAAAAGAGAAGCGAAAAAAGCAAAAAGTAATTTTGTTTTCATTTTAGTAGTAGTTAGTTTGTTGTTGCCCACAAATCTACAAAAAACAATCAATATTTTTATTTAAAAATACTTAGTAACTTAGCCACTCAAAACTTTTGTAGCTATAAAATGAAAATCATCGCCGTTATACCTGCCCGTTATGCTTCCACACGTTTTCCTGCCAAACTGATGCAGGATTTATGCGGAAAAACCGTTATTCAACGAACCTATGAATCGGCTGCAAATACAGGATTATTTGATGATGTTTTTGTGGTTACTGATTCGATTCTGATTTATAATGAAATCATCAACAACGGCGGCAAAGCAATTATGAGTGTCAAAGAACACGAAAGTGGGAGCGACCGAATTGCTGAAGCTATAGAAAATCTTGATGTTGATATTGTGGTGAATGTGCAAGGCGACGAGCCTTTTATCAATAAAGAACCTTTGGCAAAAGTGCTGGATGTTTTCAGAAATGATTATGATAATAAAGTCGATTTAGCTTCGCTGATGTTTCAAATAACAGACACAGAGGAAATCGAAAACCCGAATAACGTAAAAGTAATAACCGACCAAAACGGTTTTGCGTTGTATTTTTCTCGTTCTGTAATTCCGTATCCTAGAGATAAAGAAGTTGGCGTTCGCTATATGAAACACATCGGGATATATGCTTTCCGCAAACAAGCTTTGTTAGATTTTTATCGTTTGCCAATGAAATCGCTCGAAGCTTCCGAAAAACTAGAGCAACTTCGTTACTTAGAATTTGGAAAAAGAATCAGAATGGTCGAAACCAATCAGGGAAGTATCGGCATTGACACACTGGAAGATTTGGAAAAAGCGAGAAAGCTACTTTAATCATTCAGTTTCTTCATTGTCAAAATAACCTTTGCTTTTTACATTTATAGAGAAGAAATTCAAAAACAAAACCACAAAAGATAAGAAGAACATGGCTTGTATGCTTACCAATACTTTGCCAAAAGTAGTAATGGGATAATAATCGCCAAAGCCAATAGAATTTGAACTTACTATGCTAAAATAAACCGCGTCAAACCAATTCTCAAAAGGTTTGTTCATATTTTGACCATAGGTATACAAAACTGCAAATGAAAATATAAGTTCCAAATAATTCAAGAACAGCATCAGCATAGAGCGTTTATAGGAACGTGGTTTTGAAAACAAGTCGGATGCAAAAATTAAGGTCGGAATATATAGAACAGTTTCTAACAATAAATACATCATTATTCCAATGACTATATGGTTTTCCTGCAATCTGTTGATTAAAATAAAAAGCGGAAAAATTACCTTACCTAAAACATAAAAATCTATTGCTAAATCTTTGTATTCGTGTCCAATTTTGTTAGCTAAATATTTAATATAAACACCGGGAAAAAGCAACTGTGAAGAAGAAAGAAATAATCTTACTATCTTTTCAATTCCGTTGTCAAATTGATGATCATTATTCCAAATGGCATTAATATTCAAAATTCTTCTTTCAATAGGATTGAATTTTGGTTTGTGTTTTTTGGACACTTTACCTAAAAGAAGTTTCTTTAAGACAGCTATCATTTGGTTAGTTTTTTTATGGTAAATAATTCGTTGTGAATTTCTACTTTTGGATACATTCTAAGTGAATATTCACCATTGAATTTTGACTTATAAATCAGGTTTCGCTCTTCCTGTGTTTTGTTAATTACCATCGTATTAAACAAAATAAAACCATTCAGATTCAACAATGAATTGATTCTATTAATGAAAAAATCCTGAAACAAAAAGTTGGGCATAGTGGTATCTTCAAAAATATCAATGATGATTAAATCGTATTGCAGTTTGGTTTTCAAAACATATTCAAAAGCATCATCAATCACGATTTCCAGATTCGGAACCTTATCCAATTCAAAATAGCTATTGGCAATATCAATAACCGCTGCGTCAATTTCAACACCGGTAATTTTTCCTTTGAATTTGATTTCATCCACCAAAGTTTTAATCACGCTGCCACCGGCAACGCCAAGAACCAAGATGCTTTCAAAATTCCGAATGCGTTCAAAACCTATGTATTTCAAGCCTTTTCTAAGTATGCGTTGCAGACTTCCATACGAATAATTGGTGCTTTTACTGTCCAAAACCAATTCGCCATTGTTCCAGGTTACTTCAAGCGACTTGCTTACCGCAGATTTTTTTTGGTAAACATTAATCGGAATAAAATAGCTAAACAGTTTTCGGATCATCAACAAATATTTTCTCAAAAGTAAGACAGAAACACTAAATTTACGCAAATATTGTGTTCATGAAACAACGACTTTACAAATTTATCTTCTTCCGATTACTCGGATGGAAATTGATTGGTGCGTTTGACGAGTCAATCAAAAAATGTATCGTTATTGTGATTCCGCATACCGCAAATGTTGATTTTTTTATTGCTTTATTAGCGCGTGGAATCATGAATGTTGAAATCAATTTCGTGGGCAAAAAGGAATTATTCACTTTTCCGTTTGGCTATTATTTCAGAAGTGTGGGCGGCGCGCCGTTAGACAGAACTGGTGGAAAAAATAATGTAGATGCGACTGTTGAAGTATTCAATAAACACGAAACATTCCGATTAGCGTTATCTCCGGAAGGCACCCGCAAAAAAGTAACCGAACTCCGCACAGGATTTTATTATATCGCGTTCAAAGCCAATGTTCCAATTATTCCGGTTGCGTTTGATTATGGCAAAAAAGAAGTCAAAATTGGCAATCCAATTCATGTTACCGGTAATTATGAAGAAGATATGAAGCTTATCTTACCATTCTATAAAGACGTCAAAGGCAAAAATCCTGAAAGAAGTTTCGATATATAAAACCAATTAAATAGTTTCTTCGTACTTAGTTTTATGTCAATATTAATTTAACTATAAAAACTATTTACAATGAAAAAAACTATTCTAACATCGTTCTTGTTGTCGTTTGTCATGATTTCATGTTCAACTGACAATAATTCTTCTGCAAACAACGAAGCCCGCTCTGCCAAAAAAGATTTTAAATTATTTACAACCAGTAACACTACCGGCAAGGTTTCAGTTACTGATTTGAACACTTCAACAACTTCGAGTTTTACTGTAGCTTCAACTGATGCTGACGGAGCTTACTATTTTGATGATAGTGATGAATTTATTTTAGCTTCCCGCACCAACAACAAAATCGAATTGTATTATGATGTTTCAGAATCCGTTGCGACAAATGCGGCTTCACTTAACTTAGGAACTGCAAGTACTTCCGATTTTAATAATCCACGAGAAATTGCCGTGGCTGGCGACAAAATTGTCGTAACACAAGACCAAAATGCAGCAAATGGTAATACTAATAAATTATTAGTTTATGAAAGAACTGCTACCGGAATCAGTTTGCTGAACAGTTATACTGTTAATTTTAAAATATGGGGAATCCATTTAGAAGGAAGCACACTTTACGCCGTTGCCGACTTAACTTCGGATTTAGTCATTTTTGATAACTTCTTTGCTAATACTGACGGTGCTATTACAGCATCCAAAAGAGTTACCATCGAAGGTTTAGTAAGAACTCATGGAATTACCTATTCCAATAGAAGCAACACGATGGTTTTGACCGATGTGGGAAGTGCAACCTCAGACTCTGATGGTGGACTTATCATAATCAAAGGCTTTACTGATGTATTGGCTAATACACCAAATATGGGAACGATTGCTATGAATAAACAAATCAGAATCTATGGCGCAGCTACTTCTTTAGGAAATCCAGTGGATGTGGCTTATGACAATTTTACCAAAACCATATTTGTGGCCGAAAGGTTAAATGGTGGCGGAAAATTGCTAACGTTTGACTTGCCAAAGACAAATGGTAATTATGCTCCGACTAGTTCAAGAGCAGAATTGGGTGTTAGCAGTGTTTACCTTTTGAGAGAATAACTTTCTTTCTTAAAAGTTTACAAAAAACCTTTGATAGTTATTATCAAAGGTTTTTTTATGCAAATGATTTTCGTTACTTACATTTGCGTAAATTTAAGTTTATGGATTATTTAGCGCTACATCAACAGCATAAAGAAGAAAGTATTTCCGGACGTTATATTACTTTAGAAGATATTGAATCCTTGATTTTAAAGCATCAGGCTGAAATTATTGGACAATCTGTTTTGGAAAAACCGATTTACAAATTGCAATTCGGAACCGGTAAAACCAGAATTCTGATGTGGTCACAAATGCACGGAAACGAAGGCACGACGACAAAAGCAATGTTTGATTTGATAAATTTTTTGCATTCAGATACAAAAGAAAGCAATACGATTTTAGACAATTTTACCTTTTGTATGCTGCCAATGCTAAATCCTGATGGCGCAAAATTATATACCAGGGAAAATGCCAACAAAATTGATTTAAACCGCGATGCACAGAATCTTTCACAACCGGAAAGCATAGTGTTGCGGAAAACATTCGAAGCGTTTCAACCTAATTATTGTTATAATCTTCATGACCAACGCACGATTTATGGCGCAGGAGAAGATGGCAATTCAGCAACAGTTTCGTTTTTAGCACCTGCTTATAATCAAGAACGTGATATCAATGAAGTCCGAATTAAAGCCATGAATGTCATTGTGGCGATGAACAAAACACTACAACAATTCATTCCAAACCAAGTCGGACGATTTGACGATTCTTTTAATTTGAATTGTGTTGGTGATACTTTTCAGTATTTGAATGTGCCAACAGTGCTTTTTGAAGCCGGACATTTTGCCAACGATTATGAAAGAGAAATCACCAGGAAATATGTCTTTACTGCCTTAGTTTCAGGAATCAAGTTTTTGAACGAAAACGATATAGTTCGTAACGAAATTGATGATTACCTAAAAATATCGCAAAATAAAGTCGTTTTTTATGATTTTGTTTATAAAAATGTTAAAATAAATTATGATAATAACGAAAAAATCATCAATTTTGCCGCTCAGTTCAAAGAAGTTCTAAATCACGGAAAAGTATCTCTTGAAGCAGAAATTGCTCAGATTGATAATTTAGAAAATTATTTCGGTCACATAGAAATTGACGCTAAAGGCGAAACTTATAATGACGGTGAAAGTAATTTTCCGGTTCTCGAAAAGAAAGCTGACTTTTATTTAGGAAATATTAAAATAGTTAACGGAGCGCAAGCATAGTTAACCCACACTTTAAAATTTTAGCATTAGATTATAACAAAATTATATTTTATGAGTAAGTTTAAATTAGACGAAGTAGACCACCAAATCTTGGATATGTTGATTGACAACACCAGAATTCCTTTTACAGATATTGCTAAAAAACTGTTGATTTCAGCGGGAACTGTGCACGTAAGAGTAAAGAAAATGGAAGATCAGGGTATCATTATGGGTTCTTCATTGTCTTTGGATTATGAAAAACTTGGCTATTCTTTTATTGCTTATGTTGGTGTGTTTTTGAACAACACTTCACAAACTAAATTTGTTTTGGAGAGAATCAACGAAATCCCTTATGTGACAGTAGCTCACGTAACTACAGGAAAATTCAATATCTTCTGTAAAATTAGAGCTAAAGATACCAAACATGCAAAAGACGTAATCTTTATGCTTGATGATATTGATGGTGTTTACAGAACAGAAACGATGATATCATTAGAAGAAAGCATCAATGACAAAAAGCGTTTGATGCACACTATATTCCAGGAATTAGACTAGTCAAAATTCAAAATAAAAATTAAAACCTCAAGTGAAAGCTTGAGGTTTTTTTATTAACTTAATCCTCAAATTTATTTGTTTGCCAAAAAATGAAAAGAAAGCATCTCATAATTATATCATTGCTGATAGTTTGCACCACATTGCTATTGCAATTTGTATGGAAAGGTAATGCTGATGAACGTTTTGTCTCTTATGTGGTAAATCCAAAAAAGCAATCTTTAGCATTGTATTGGAAAGACAATAAACAAATGAACTTTGCAAGTTTTCAGAATTTAAAAACAGATCTCAATAAAAACAGGAAAGAACTTCTATTCGCTATGAACGGCGGAATGTATAAGAAAGACAAATCGCCACAAGGCCTTTTTATTCAAGAAAAAAATATAAAATCACAAATCGATACTGGCAGTGGTGACGGTAATTTTTATCTTAAACCGAATGGAATTTTTTATCTGACAACAACAAACAAAGCTGTTGTGTGTAAAACTGAAGATTTTGTGGCTAATGATATCATAAAATACGCAACTCAATCTGGACCAATGCTAGTAATAAATGGAGAAACACATTCGGCATTTACCAAAGGTTCAGCAAGATTAAATATTCGGAACGGAGTTGGAATTTTACCAGATGGACAAGTGCTTTTTGCAATGTCTAAAAAGGAAATCAATTTTTATGATTTTGCAGAATTCTTCAAAAGCAAAGGCTGTAAAAATGCCTTGTATCTGGATGGTTTTGTTTCCAGAGCATATTGCCCAAGCCAAAATTGGATACAAACAGACGGAGATTTTGGAGTGATAATAGCAGTTACTAAAAAAATGAAATAGTATGTACACCTTACCCAAAATTGAACGTTTCAATCAAAACGTTTTATCAAAATATCATATTTACAATAGCGTTTTTATAACGCTGCCGTTTGATGCGATTGATAATACCGGCGTATTGCTGCCTTTGT
>NZ_JBDSMB010000161.1:0-9158 GCF_039916025.1 Flavobacterium sp. | reverse complement strand
ATAAGGTAATTTTTTTCATAATGGTTGGTTTAGGTCAAGGATTTGATAAAAAAATTATATTTTGAAAACTCCGCCGAAGTAAATAATACTCTCAAAAAACAAAAAATGTTGCGAAGCTTTTTCACTTGTGTCATATGATATTTCAATATCCGGCATATTTATATAGCCTCCTTTTATTTCGGTTTGAATAAAGAAATATTTAAAAAATGTAAAGTTTAGTCCTGCTTTTGCGGATACTCCGTATCCTGCAATATGGAATTCATCATGTCTTCTTTCTCCTAATACCGTGGCATCTGTTCTGGGATATAGAAAACCTGCTCCAACGCCTTCCGTAATATTTAATTGAAATTTGTCGGTGTTTCGTATTCCGAATATTTTTGAAAGGTCATCAAACCGCGATATTTCAGGATGAACATAATTCAAGCCATTGGTGTGCTCAAATTTAAGAAACGTTCCATCTGTAAAATCTACAGGAGTATTATTATATGTCCCATTATGAACAGAACCGGGATCTGAATCAGGCAAGTCTATAGTACCAGTTACATTTGCCGTTTGATTCTGAGCAAAAATATATTTCATGTGATCAATATTTAATACTACAGCATAATGGTCACTGATAAAATAACCAAATTTCATATTGGTTTGTGGAATTGTAAACCTGGTTGGATTTATATAATCAACCTGCCAGCCTTTTGGTTTGTCATGAGCTTCAGCGTCAGACACTGTAAAGTTAAAGTTGTCTCCTTTAAAATGAATATCAGATTTAGTAAAACCATCTCTGTTACCACCAAAGGCAACAATGTATTTTCCTTTGTTGTGTGCGGTAAATTTACCAGAATCAGCTTTTTTTTCCTGAGCAGAAACAACTTGGGTTATGGCAAAAGAAGTTATGAATGAAAAGAATAATATTTTTTTCAAAATGTGTAATGTAAATTAAAATTGATTTATTGTTTTTCTGATAGCTACTAAACGGGTCATTAGACCTTCAAAATAGTCTAAATGCAACATATTAGCACCATCACTTTTAGCGTGTGCCGGATCAAAATGTGTTTCGATAAAGATTCCATCAACGCCGACAGCAATTCCGGCTTTGGCAATGGTTTCTATCATATCTGGTCTTCCACCGGTTACGCCAGCTGTTTGATTTGGCTGTTGTAATGAATGTGTAACATCCAAAACGGTTGTTGCATAGTGTTGCATTGTTGGAATACCACGGAAATCAACAATCATATCCTGATAGCCAAACATGCTTCCTCTATCGGTAACCATTACACTTTCATTATGGCAGTCCAATACTTTTTGAACCGCATGTTTCATGCTTTCCGGACTCATGAATTGTCCTTTTTTTAGATTAACCACTTTTCCGGTATTTGCCGCAGCTACTACCAAATCAGTCTGACGAACCAAAAAAGCAGGAATCTGTAACACATCAACATATTCAGCAGCCATAACAGCATCTTCGTTAGTATGAATGTCGGTAACCGTTGGAACATGAAAAGTTTCAGAAACTTTACGAAGTATTTTTAAGGCTTTTTCATCACCGATTCCCGAAAAGCTATCTATTCTTGAGCGATTGGCTTTTTTAAAAGAACCCTTGAAAACGTATGGTATTTGTAATTTGTCTGTAATTGCAACTAGTTTTTCGGCTATTCTCATAGCCATTTCTTCACCTTCAATAGCACATGGACCAGCAAGAACAAAGAAATTTCCACTATCAATGTTTTTGATTTGTGGAATGGAATTTAGATTCATAAAAATTTATTTTTAAAGCGCTAATATAAGCATAATTTGAATATTTCTTACAGGAAATATGTTAACTTATTTTTTGATAGTGAGACCTAAAGGAACAAGCAAATATCCTTTCTCATAAATGTTTACATATAATTTTACGGGTTCGGTTTGCCCTTCCCATTTCAGTTCATAGATATCGAGAAAACCTGCTCCGATTTCTGTTCTTTTCGTTGGAAACGGACAGCAACTTTCGACTTTGGAAAACGTTATTTTTTCGCCTTTTGGCCCTGCCAATGCATTCAGGAAACGCTCCGCATTTAGAATTTCATCTTTGGTGTTTTTGTAAAAAACATTAATTGGATAATCTGCATCATAACCATACTTCTTGTCTTTGCTGTATTCTGTCAAAACAAAAGTGTTGTCTGCAGTTAATGTTGGAATTGGAGCATTGTCATCTACATTTTTTAAAGTAGATTTTGTACTAACGCATGATGAAGTTGTTATTGCGATTAGAAGCGCAACTAAAAAAGGCTTGATTTTCATGATAAATAAATTTTCACTTCCTTTTACAATTATCATGCAAAAAAGAATGCATATCAAAAATACGTAATTTAAAGAATAGTTTATCGGGCCAGTTCAAATGAATTTCTATTTTTGTAAAAAATATACTGTATGGAATTTTTAACTCACACTTGGCATTGGTCAGTTGCAGGTTTTCTGATAGCCGTAGTAATGCTGCTTCTTAATTATTTTGGAAAAGTTTTCGGAATGTCATCCAATCTGCGTTCGTTGTGTTCTATGACTGGTGTTGGAAAAAAAGTGACATTCTTTGATTGGGATTGGAAATCACAACGCTGGAATTTAGCCGTTGTCATTGGTGCAATGATTGGCGGTTATGTAGCGGTTCATTTTTTGAGCGATGTTTCGAATGTCGATTTGAATCCAAAGACTATTGAACAATTATCCGCCATGGGAATTGATGCTCCAAACGGGAAATTATTACCGGATGCATTATTTGGAAACCAAATATTTCACTCGCCAAAAATGATTAGTATTTTACTCGTTGGTGGATTATTAATCGGTTTTGGTTCCCGATATGCCGGTGGTTGTACTTCGGGTCATGCCATTGCCGGAATGAGTAATTTGCAGTTGCCATCTTTGAAAGCAGTTATTGGTTTTTTTATCGGAGGCCTGATTATGTCGCATTATATTTTACCCTTACTTTTTTAAGCTATGAAATTTATAAAATATTTACTCGTTGGGTTTTTCTTTGGTATCGTTTTAACCAAAGCAGAAGCGGTTTCCTGGTACCGAATTTATGAAATGTTCCAGTTTCAGTCGTTTCATATGTATGGCATTATCATGACAGCAATTGCTGTTGGAGTTATTGGCGTTCAAATCATCAAAAGAAAAAACATCAAAGACATTGATGGAAATCCCATTTATATTCAGGAGAAAGAAAAAGGAAACGCACGGTATTGGATTGGCGGAATTCTTTTTGGATTAGGCTGGGCAATGGTTGGTGCTTGTCCGGGACCAATTTTCATAATGCTTGGCGCAGGCTTTATGAGCGTCGGATTGATATTGATTGGAGCGCTTCTCGGAACTTTTCTTTATGGTGTTTTTAAAGATAAATTACCACATTAAAATAGTAATAGCGTTTCAAAAGAAGCGCTATTTTTTTTGATTCAATTCCAATATGCCGCTGGTGATATAAAACTGCGCAATCAGATAGGTTATCATTATCGAATAGGAGGCAGATGCAATTGGCGTATGAAACTTATTGATAGCAAGAATACTGTCAGAAGCCACAAAAAATACAGCGCCTGCTAATACCAAATATTTCGAATTTCCTTTCCAGTCGAAAGTTCCTTTTAAAGCCATTTTCAGCATTATTGTAATGGTTAATGCATATCCGGTTACGGGAAAACTCAAATCACCCAGACTTGGCAATAATATCGAAAGTATTCCAGCCAAATAAACAGTAGCGCAGACAAAACCAACCCAAAATAAAGGCTTTTTAAAGCTTTTGTTATCTGACTTTTGTTTGGCAAAAAGCACAATAAGTAAAATATGTGCTGCCAGAAAAGCTACTAATCCAAAGATAAAATACAATTCACCTTTGTCGGCAAACATCAAAATGCAATCACCAATCCACGAAAAAAACAAAGCAAAAAGCAACCATTTTTTTGATTCAAAAGCATCACTTTTCACAACAGCATAAAAGAGGAATGGCAGTAAAAATGGTTTTAAATACCATGTCAGCGTATCAACTCCCTGAAGTAATAAAACTGAATATATCGCTGCAAAAACGGTATAAACATAAAGTAACCTTTGGCTAGTTATCATAAGAAAGTTTGTTTTGAGTATTTCTGAATTCGACGAAAACAAAATAGCAACTCGCCAATAATGATAATGAGAAATAGGCGATGAGCAACCCATTTGAAAAAGACAGCAGCGTTGAGATTCCGAACCAATCACCATAGAAATAAATAATTCCAATTGAAAAAATGAATCGCAATCCTTCCCAAAAAACAGAAAATTTCCGTGTGTCCATCAATTCCGTATAGCTGTAAACTGTTAGAAAAACGAATAATCCATAGACAAATATATTAGGCAATCCGATTGTTCCAATGTTTCCAAAAAGATAGCTTATCAATCCCAAAGTCGTGAACAATTGCACCAACGACCAATACATCAAAAGCTGCGAATGTTGGTTGCCATATTTGTCAAAACTATAGACGTCGTTGATTTTATCAATTGGATATTTTTCGTCAAAATCTTTTGGCCGCCAGCCTGTTGGCTTAAACCAAATCGAGAATTTATCTTTCCAGTTTTCGGCACGATAGGCATCTTTTATCAAAAGCCACATATGCTGAAAATTTATTTTTATTGGATTCCAGGTATTCGCTGGTCGCGTGATTCCGTAAACCGGAGGAATATCATCTAATTCTTCCTGAAAAGTGCCAAACCATTTGTCCCAAAAGATGAATATTTGCCCATGATTTCTATCCATGTATTCCGGATTGATAGCATGATGCACTCTGTGATGCGAAGGCGTAACCATAAATTTTTCGAGAAAACCAAGTTTGTCAATGTAGCGGGTATGATACCAAAATTGTAAAAACAAATGTATCGGCAAAAGTATTGCAATCACTGTAGATGGAACTCCGAGAATAGCAGCAGGCAAGAGCAGGAAAGTAAACAGATTGACAAAACTGGAAATTGGCTGGCGTAAAGCACAAGCCAAATTAAATTCTTCGCTGCTGTGATGAATGGCGTGTTTGTTCCAAAAAAAATTGATTTGGTGTGCCCAACGATGACCCCAATAACCATAAAAATCGATTACAAAAAAGGCGATTATGTATGTTAGAATTGTAGCTTCAATATGAATAAGTGCCAAATGATTAACCATCAATTCATAGGAAATAATTGCAATACTCAAACCCAAAGCATCTTTCACCGCATTGGTCATTCCGGAACTGATACTCGAGATGCTATCCATCATTGGTGCATGATTGACGCCTTTGAAATAGCCATATATTCTTTCAATGATAATTAGTGAAAGAAAAAAAGGCATAGCAATCAATAAAATTTTCCCGTATTGTTCCATGGCAATGAATTTGTTTTTCAAATATAACTATTCCGCCATTATCTTTTCAGCGTGAAGTGGGATTTAAATTCTTTCCATCTGGTCTTGGTTTGATCCAGGTATTCTACTTTGAACCAATAGTCAGTTGATGGAAGCATGTACCCATTAAAAGTTCCGTCCCAACCCGGACCATCAGTACTCAATTGTTTCAGGAGTTTACCATAACGATCAAAAATGTAAAGTCTGGCGTAGGGCTGATCTTCCAAACCAATAACATTCCAGGTGTCGTGAATACCATCGCCATTTGGTGTAAAATAATGAGGATAATCGATAGCCTGAACTCCATCAATAGCTATTTCACCGCAACTGGTATTTCCTTTTACATCCCGAACGGTAATGGTATGTTCTCCCAATGAAGCATGCTCAAAAATGTTACTGCTTTGGAACGGACCATCATCCAGACTATATTCATAAACACCAAATCCAACCACATTTACGGTTATAATTTGATTGTCATCAAAAGCATTACTGATAGTAAAAGGCGGTTCTGAAAACTGCGCCGGACCAGATTGAATTACGGTAAACGGATTAGAAACATCGGATACACAAGCCAGTGAACTTGTACTTGTAACAATAACTGTATAATCTCCCGGAGCAACAGTATTAATGGTATAAGCTGAACCTGTAGCGCCTGGGATGATTGTTCCTCCCAATGACCAGGTAAAAGTGTAATTTGGACTTGTAATTCCGCTATCCAAAGTCAAGCCGCTTAACAATACATTTGTAGCAAAGTCAACACAAATGGTATTTACTGGAGAAGCAATAACAGGCTCAGGCAACGGTTCAACCGTAATGTCAAAAGGAACTAACTGATAACAACCCGTAATTACATCTTCAACCCTAACCCAAACGGTATGCGTATAGGACGGATAATTTACTAAATCGGTAATAGCATTTGTTCCATTAGCAGCATCGAGTTGTGTGTTGTAAAAAGTAGTTGTCACTCCGGTTTGAGAACCAATAATTCCATTGATATAAGTATTTAAATCTAATGTAAAGAAGCCATCATTAGTTCCGTCATCATCACAAGTTTCGAAATCAGCAGGTGATATAGCGGTTGGTTTCGGATTGACAACAAGCGTAAATTGACCATTATAATTCACACAACCGGTAGCATTATTTAAAACTCTTATATAAATAATTTGTGGATTAGTTGTATTGGTAAAACTTGTTGGATTCGGAATCGCATTTGTTGCAGCTTGTGCGTTAGAGGCAGTTGTATAATAAGTAATTGTGAAATCGGCAGGCAATTGTGTGCTTCCCAGCAAACTAACAGTTGTCGAAGTCAAATCAAATGGCGCTTGTCCATCGGTATCATCATCACAATTTTGAACCGTTAAAGGTTGAATAATTGTTGGTAACGGATTTACGGTAAGTGGTTGTTCAACCAAAACAAAGCAATGATTGCCAAGATAATCAACTCTGTTATTTTCAACTCTAATCCATACATTTTGACCAACCAAAGCGGCAGTAGGATTTAGTATTTCGTTGGTTTCATACAAAGCATCAGCTTGTGTTGGATAATAATGCAAAGTCAATGTTGTATCTCCATTTATTATAAAATAAGCATTTAATGTCAAATTAAAAGTTTCAAGCATATCTCCGGTATTGTTTATATCGCATTGTGCGGGCAACGGTCTGATTCCGGTTGTTCTTGGTGTTGGAATTGGCAATACCCGTATGTCTAATGAAGTATAGCTTCTACAGCCTTGAGCGTTGGTAACCATAACACCTAATGTCTGAACCGCAGGCAGCACATTCGTATATGTTGTCGGATTCGGAATTGCAACACTCGATGAAGTCACAGGATAACTTGGGTAAAATGTCACGGTCATGTTAGGCTGTCCCTGAGTTATTTCACTGTTTTTCACTGTTAAATCAAATTCAGTATGCAGATTATTCGGAATGGCATCATCGTCACAGATGCTTAATGGCATTGGTGTTGTTAATGCTAAAGGTGGATTAATTAATAATTCGAATGAACCAATTGAATAACATTCTGAATTATTATTTTCAACTCTAACCCAAATGATTTCATGATTTGCTCCGACATAATGAGTCGACGGAATAATAGGAGCAATACCTACATTGGCATCCGCTTGAGAAATATAATAAGTAACCGTATAATTTGATGCTGGTAAAGGCTGAATAGCTAATACGGCCGAATCATTCTGTGTTAGATCAAATACCATTGATAGATTTTGCGGATTACTATCTTCATCACACTGTATTAAATTCGGTACTGTAAACGGAGTTATGGGCTGTGGATTCACATTCAATTCAATCGGAATAACACTTCTGCAGCCAGTCAAATTATCAACAGCTGAAGCGTAAATAAATTGAGCAAACGGAGTTATATTATCATAAGGACTAGCCAACGGATTATTTCCTAATTGAGCATCTTCAATAGTTTCATGATACGTAATGGTGTAATTAGCACCCTGCAATATGTCAGTCGTTAAAGTATCCAAATCAAAAGTTCCAAATCCATCCTGATTGCCATCACAAATAGTATAAGGTTCACTTTGAGGAATTGGGCTTGGCAAAGGTTCAACCCGAATATCCATAGTTGATAAAACATAACAACCTGTGATTGCATTTTCCACTCTAATCCATAAGGTTTGAACATAAGGAACAACATTAGTGTATAAAAGTGGCAACGGATTTATATCTGCTAAAGCATCAGCCTGACTGAAATGAAAGGTAACATTCATTCCGTTTTGTCCCAATAATATAGCTGTGATTTTTGAGCCTAAATCAAATTCTTCATAAGCTAAAGGAGCATGAATATCACATAAAGTATAAGGTGGGTAACTTGGTTGAGTCGCCAACGGCAATGGATCGACAAACAATTGTAATGTCACAATATCATAACAACCGGTTACATTATTGGTCACTCTAATCCAAATAGTTTGGGTGTTTATAGTTTGATTAATGAAGTTGGTAAGATTGCTTATCGGATTTGTTTGCGACTGAGCGTTAGCCAGACTAGTGTAATAGCCAATAGAATGTGTCGATTGATTTATGGAACCAAACACCTGAGGAGAAACTGTAGTTAAATTGAAACTGGCAAAACCATCATTATCAGTATCGCAAACATGATAATCACCCGGCTCGGTAGCTTCCGGAGTTGGATTTACAATTAATTCTAAAGTCAAAATTTTATAACAACTGGAAGATTCGGTTGATTCTACACGGATATAAATAGTTTGATTGTCTATGTGAATATTAAAATAATTGGAAGGATTTGGAATAGTGGTTCCGTTAATTTGAGCATCTGTTAAGGTTTCGTGAAAACTTACCGGATATGGATTTCCACCCGTGATTGTTGGAGTTACCTGAGTTAAATCAAAATTACCGAAGCCATCATTATTTGGATCACAATAGTATAAAGGGCTTACGGAGTTTATTAGAGGTAATGAGTATACAGTTATAATTAGCGTACTTGTTGATGCACATAGCCCTGCAGTAGGTGTAAAAGTATAAGTTGTAGTCGCCGTATTATTTAAAGCTGGTGACCATGTTCCTGTAATACCATTGTTAGAAATAGTTGGCAAAGGACTAAGAATTTCACCTGAGCAAATCGGAGTCACTGCCGTGAATGTTGGATTTGCCATAGGTCTAATCATCACTATGGTTGTGGCTACAACGGCAGGACAGGCTCCAGTGGCAGCGATGGTATAGGAAACAGTATAAGTGTTTGGAGTACTTGTACTTGGCGTAATGTCTCCGGTTACAGGATTAATAGTCAGCCCCGCAGTTGAGGAATATACTC
>NZ_JBDSMB010000160.1:0-20053 GCF_039916025.1 Flavobacterium sp. | reverse complement strand
AAATGGCAACGAATAGAACATTTACAATGATTAAGCCTGATGGTGTTGAAAACGGACACATCGGTGGAATTTTAAATATGATTACTGAAGGTGGTTTCAGAATTGTAGCAATGAAATTAACGCAATTAACGGTAGCTGATGCAAAAGCATTTTATGCTGTACACGCTGAAAGACCTTTCTACGGAGAATTGGTAGAATTCATGACACGTGGCCCAATCGTAGCTGCTATCCTGGAAAAAGACAATGCTGTTGAAGATTTCAGAACATTAATCGGAGCTACAAATCCAGCGCAGGCTGCAGATGGAACTATCCGTAAAAAATATGCAACTTCAGTTGGTGAAAATGCAGTTCACGGTTCTGATAGCGATGAGAATGCAGCTATCGAAGGTACTTTCCACTTTGCAGGAAGAGAGCAGTTCTAGTATTCAGTGTTCAGTTGGCAGTTTTGCCAGATAAATACAAAATCCCATTTCGAAAGAAGCGGGATTTTTTTGTTATTTTTACAATTGTAAATACTCAAAAACGAATAAAAGTATTTGTAGCTACTTGTAAATGTAACATGCGGATATTTATGAGTTAGTGGCAATTTTAAACCAAAACCCCTAAAAATGAAACGATTTAACCAAGTTGTGATATTTATTTTCTTGACTTTAAGTTCATATGCTCAAAAAAATCAAGACTCAATTACATTTGAAGAAAAAATTAAATTAGAAATAGAAAATCCATCTTCACAATACTTCTATCCTAATTTATTAAACAAAATAAATACCATACCTGAAAGTATTTCCAAAGAAGATCTTAAGTTTTTATATTATGGTCAAATCTATAAAAAAGGAAGTGGATTATCTTTTTTAGACAATCCAAACGAAGACAATTTTAGAAAAGCAGTAATGCAGAATAATTGCAATAAAATTATAAAATTAGGATACTTAAATTTAGAAAAAAATCCTGTTGAACTTACAACCTTAGTTCCAGTATGTGAGTGTCAACTGAAAAGAAAAACAACAGACAGCTATTATTTAAATGCTAGATTAAAAATAGTTTTAGAAACAATTTTAGATACTGGAGATGGACATTCTAAAGAAACTGCAATAAAAATCGCAAATATCGAAGATGACTTATTATTAAAAGAAATTCTAGAATTTAAAGGAGGAAAAGAAACATTTGAAACTTTAAACAATAGAATATTTAGTGTTTGGGATAATGGAAATGAAAAAATTTACTTTGAAGACAGTTGGAATTATAAATACAACTGATTAAAATCTGGAAAACTACCACTAACAGCTGTTTACAACAATAACATTCGCAAACCCCTTATTTTATTGATATTTTTAAAATTAAAACCAGTTTAGTACAACATAGGTACAACAAATTAATTTCAAATTAAGGTTTCAAATTAATTTTATATTATAGCTCAAAAAAATTTGAATAGAGCAGTCAACTAATATAAAAAAAATGAATGCCAATACCGTATATGAAGTTTTCCTTGCACTTACTCCTGATGAAAAAGAAAAATTTATTGCATTGATAAACGAACAAAAACTAAAAGCTTCTTTAAACATAAAAAAGAAAAAAAGTAAACGAGCCGTATTTACAAAGCAGGATGCTATAGAATATTTGCTAGCGACTGTTTTTAAGCCTAAAAACAGACCTTAGGTAGTATCACACTAAATATAAAGCTTTTACTGAATTAAATTATTTGTCCTTATCATTCATTATAGTATCGTAAACTAGAAACGTCTTGGATTTTTCCTAATATATTCCATTGCTTCCTCTTCTATATCACTACGAGTTTTAATTCTTTTTGAGAATATCCATTCATCAATATCTGATTTTTTGAAATATAATTTTTTACCAATTTTATAGTGTGGTATTGTATTTCGATGTGTCATACCGTAAATAGAAGTTTTTGCTACTTTGATGTATTCAGCAACTTCATAAATATTCATAATTTGATTAACATCGGGTATGTCGCTAATGTGATTAAGATTTTGGATTGCTTTTTCAATTCTATCCAGTCTTTCTAAAATGAGTTCAAAAGGATTTTCCATAGTTTAAATGAAATTAGTAAAATGAGAAAGAGAAAAAAAAACCTGTCAAGTTTACAAAAAAGATGCTATAAATTACTTGCTTGCAACAGTTTTCAAACCTAAAAAATGACCTTGTAATTATTGCAATTCTTTAATTAGGAAAAATTCAATAAAATTAAGAATCTAAAATATCATCTCGCTTATTTATTGTTGGGTCGTACCAATCAGCTTTGTCATTAGCCCAATTTATCCATTCTTGTTTTTCTTCGTTTAGGTTATTTTCTTTGATTGCTTTTTGATTTTTAACTTCTATATATTGTCTGATAAGTTGCGCTTTATTGTATTGTTCTGATAAAGCAAGTAGTTTATTGAATTTTGCAATTTCATCTTCTTTACGTTTCTTGATTTCGCTTTTCACTCTTTGCTCTTCATCAAATTGCAAACGCCACAAACGAGATGCTTCTTTTTGCTTTTTTTCTTCTTGTGCATCTATTTCAAGTTTAGCAACAATATTAGGTAATAATTCTTCTAATTTTACTTTACCATCTCTCCATTCTTTAATTCTTGAGTATCGTCCTGTTTTAAGTATAAACTCTCCAGTTGGTATATAATCCGATGTACTATATCTATCTGTTGAAGGAACTCTTTTTGTAGCTTCTCTTAAATCTAAAAGGATTTCTATTTCATCAATCACTACAAAAAATTCAAAATTCTTTTTGATAAATGAATGTCCTCTGTATTTTATTAATTTTACTAACGCATCCATAAATCTGAGTCCTCTTTCTTTGTTGCTTTTACCTACTCGAATGGGCAATATAATTTTGGAATCATCCCTATAATATCCCTCTTTTTCCTCTTTTGCCCAATAATCTTGGGTTTGAATTGTTAGCTTATCCGGTTTGGATAATCTACCCGAAACTTTTGTTGGAGCTTTGAGATCGTTCTTTATTAGATTGCTTAGTATGACTAAAGGTGTTTGGCTGATGCTATTTTCGCTTCCCTCAGCTCTTAGGGTTAAAACTATTTTATCAACTCCATCAAAATCTTCATTAAGCCTTTCTTTTCCCATTGCTTTATTGAATTTTAGTTTCGTCCAGTAGCCATTATCAGGAATGGGTATGTCAAACTCTTTGCAGATTTTTTTTATTCCATCATTGGAAAGTGCATATTGTTGTGTCAACTTGGAAAGTGATGTTGACCAAACTAAATCGTATAATTCTTTTCTAGTTAGTTGAATAGTTTCCATAATTCATTTACCTTTTTCAATTACGACAAAGCATGTTCTAATTTTTCTTTCCATTTTTTCCAGTCAGGAATTATCCGTTCTTGCAATTCGTAAAATCCTTTGTTGTGATTATGGTGAATCAAATGACATAGTTCGTGAATTACAACATATTCTATACTTGCTTTTGGAGCTTTAACTAATTCGGTATTTAGGATTACCTTACCTGATTTTGTGCAACTTCCCCAACGTTTTTCCATTTGCCGGATTTCAATTTCGGGTTTTTCTAAGTTATATTTTGTGAATTTTTCTAATGCCTTTATTACTAAATCTTCAAATAATATGATAGCTTTTTCTTTATACCATTCGTTTAGTTTTTTTTCTAAATATTCAGGGTTGATTTTTTTTGCCGTAATTATCATTTTTCCTCTGTATAGCTTAATTTCATTGAAGTTATCTTTACAGATTTCTATTTTATACTGTCTTCCTAAATACAAATGTGTTTCACCACTAACAAATTGACGCTTTTGTGTTTTTGGCATATAGCTGTAAAAAAATGCTTGTTGTTTAATTATCCAATTGGCTTTAGATTTAACTTTTTTATTGATTTCTACAATGCTTGCTTCATTTGGAGCCACAACTGTTACCAAGCCATCGGGTAAAACTTTTATTCCTAATGACTTTCTTGCTGCAAAAGACAATTTATACTGAATACTTTTGCTACCGTAATTTACTTGTTGAATTGTTTGTAGCATTAGACGTATTTAAGTTTAGCAATTTTGATTACTTCTTCTATCAGTTCATCAATTTTGTCAAATGAGAATTGGGTATCATATTGTTGCTGTTTCTCGAAAAGCAAATCATCTAAATTGTTTTTCAATTCTTTTTCAATCTCTGTATTGGTTTGCCAATCGATAATTAGAGTGTCATTTTCGTACACTATATTTTTAATGCACTCTTCAACTTCTAAAGCTGTACTAGCTTGTACTTCTTTTGGCTCTGGAGTTTTGCTAAAACTATTTTCTAAAACTGAATTTATGAGGTTGTAAAACGCTACTGCATTTGGCTTTTCCTCTATGCGCTTTGGAACATTATTCTGCTTCCCTGTAAGGAATTGGTTTTCGTATTCTTTAGCATTTTGTAAATACAAAGCTTCATCAATTCGGTGCTGATGGTAATCGTCAATTGCTTCTTTGATTAAAGTTGATAAGTTTTTGTAGAAGATTGGGTCTTCATTCATTTTGATATTAATCGCCTTAACAGTTCTAGTAGCTATATGGTCAGCTTTAGCTGCTTTACTTACTATTTTTTCTACTTCGGCTTCCCTTTTGTCTTTATCAAAAATATTAACAAGCTCTGTTATTTTTAATACTTCTCCATGCGTGGTGATGTGCTTATCAATTAACTTTTGCACTTGTGGCTCATAAGCTGCATAATCTAAATCGTCAAAATACCTGCGTTTTACATCTACTCGAAGTTGCAAGAAAAACTTACTGTCCTTTTTATATTTATCAATCGTTTTTTCATTTTTAACATCGTTAAATTGAATGGATGCCATTGCTAGTTTAAATAAACGAATAAAAGCAGATAGCTTTTCATAGAATGGATGTCTGATACTTATATCACTTAACAATTCTGAATAAGCTTCGGCATCGTATTTATTTTTTATGGCTTTAAAAATATCCCATAGCTCACTGTGAGCTTGCGGTAATTTTTCTATTTCAGTATTTATGTTTTTTATTGTTCCTGATAGTTCATCGTTGTCAAAATCACTCAACCCACCATAAGTATTTAGTGCATTATCTAAATTTTCTAAATTACCAAAATAGTCAATAATAAAACCATATTCTTTTCCCGGTGCTACTCTGTTTACCCTTGCAATAGCCTGTAATAAGGTATGCTCTTTTAAACTTCTTGTTATGTATAGTACTTGATTGTTTGGAGCATCAAACCCTGTTAAGAGTTTATCTACCACAATAATGAGTTCAGGTTGTTCTTGTTTTTTGAATGCGCTGATTACTGATTTTTCATAATTTTCCTGTTTACCATATTTACTCATCATGGCTTTATAAAATTTCAGTACTACATCTTCATTTTCTTCAAAAGCATCATCATAATTTTCTCTAGTGTCCGGTGCAGAAATTAAAACTTCACAACTTACTTTTCCTATTTCCTTGATGTTCTCTCGGTATTTGATAGCTGTTGTTTTATTTGGAGCTACTAACTGCCCTTTGAAACCAGTTCCTTGAATATTATCCTCGAAATGTTCACTAATATCCCAAGCTCTCGCATAAATTACTTGGTCGGCTTTGTTTAATTGGTTAGCGGTACTGTATTTCCTTTTTAGTGCCGTTTTACCATAAGGCGTTAATGGTTCAGAAACCTTATCAAAAAAAGTGTCTAATGGTTTTTCGTTGACTTCAATTAAATTGTGTCTTCC
The DNA here is from genome assembly GCF_039916025.1 of Flavobacterium sp. Taxonomy (GTDB): domain Bacteria; phylum Bacteroidota; class Bacteroidia; order Flavobacteriales; family Flavobacteriaceae; genus Flavobacterium. The sequence goes on along the minus strand of NZ_JBDSMB010000160.1, from coordinate 14,361 downwards.
TTCATATAATAATGGCACTACGGCTTTGTCTTCGACTGCATCAGTAATAGAATAAACATCAATCAAACCACCAAATTTATTGGCTGTACTCTTTTCTTTTTTCATCAACGGAGTTCCAGTAAAAGCAACAAAACAAGCATTTGGGAAAACCTTTTGCATTTTTACATTGAATGAGCCATATTGGCTTCGATGTCCTTCATCTATTAAAACAAAAATATTAGGCGAAGTAAATCCTTCTTTTGATTGATTTATGGCTGCTTCAAACTTGTGAATTAGTGTTGTAATTACTGCATCTTTTGGACTATTGATTAACTCTACTAAATGTTTTCCTGTTTGTGCTTCTTCAACATCGACATGGCACTTTTGGAATGTTTCCGTAATTTGAGTATTTAAATCTATTCTATCAGTAACGAGTATAATCTTTGGGTTTTTTATACTTTTTTCGGTCGCTATAAGCTGCGCTAACATTACCATTGTTAGCGATTTTCCACTTCCTTGTGTATGCCATATTACACCACCTGTACGTTTCCCATTCACATCGGGAACACTAATTTTTTTAAGTGTTTCTTTTATGGCAAAATACTGTTGGTATCGTGTTATTTTTTTAATGCCATCATCATAGACAATGTAATTGAAAATTAAGTCTAAAAGTCGCTGTTTTTGACATAAACTAAATACTAGTTTGTCTTGTTGTGTAACAATTACTTCTTCTTTTTCGAGTTGATTGAAATAATACAATACATTTTTGAAACGTTGGTTGAAGATTGCTGTTCGTTCCGTGTTGGGTAATTCACTGTTTTTTAGTAGGCGAATAGCATCACCATATTGGATGCCTTCTTCTTTGGTTCTAAATACTTCTTTCCAAACGCTCCAAAACTCTTTTTGGGTGGCTGTAGTGGCATATCTTGCTTCATTTACAGCCAATGACATTACCAAATTAGAATATTGGTATAAACCTCTTATTCCATCTTCTTGTTGATTACGTAAGTGTTGAGAAATCGCTTCGTTAATTGGGTCTTTTATAACGTTGCTTTTGCATTCAATAACTACCATTGGAATACCATTGATGAACAATACAATATCTGGACGATAGGTGTCGTTTCTTTCGCTTCGCAATACAGCGTATTCTTCGGTAACATGAAAGCTATTATTTTCTATATTTTTCCAATCGATATATTGAAAAGAGAAGCTTTTTTTATCATTTAAAATGTTTTGTTCTAAACTTTTACCCAAAGTAATTAAATCAAAAAATGCTTGATTTGCTTTGGTAAAACCATCTTGTATAGGCAATTCTCGCAAAGCAATAACCGCCAAATTGATATTACTTTCCGAAAAAGAAAACTCTTTATCTTTGTATTGGATGCTGTTTATTTTTTCGAGTTGTTTTTTTAAAATAGGTTCCAGTAATACATTGCTTGTTCTACCACCTCGTAACTCCATTGCTTCTTCTGGCGATAGGTATTGGTAGCCCATTTTTATCAATAATTGCAAAGCCGGAATCTGACTGATGTGGTCTTCTATGTAGGATGGTAATTGCATTATATTGTTGTTTTAATTAATTCATAAATCGGGTAGAGAAATTTAAATTCTTCAACAATCGTATTAGCTATATTATTTTCTGATAATTTTATCGAGCTGGGTAAATACTCTCTTCCAATTATAAAATAGTGTCTATTAATATTGTCGTTTTTTACAAAATCTGCTAATTCTACAGCGTTTGTAAATGTTCTTACCATTCTCTTTTCATCATTGATTTTGATATAATAATCATCAGGTAATTTGCTAATAAGCGAATGAAACTTATCTTGATAGCTTGCTTGTTTTATATTCTTTTTAAAATTTTCTCTGTCAACGATACTACCATTGTTTTTACCTACTCTTAACCAAATAGAAACATCCTCTAAATGAACCAAAACCTGTAATCGCATTTGATACATACTGGTTTGATTATCTCCATACATCTTTTTGAAATTTGACAAATCTTCTTCGCTTCTACCATAATGTAACCAAAGCGCAACTAAATCATCACTAGTGAATTCGCCGTGTTGATGTGAGGAAACAATATGACTACTCATGTGGTGTGGATGAATATCCCAACCTTTGTTCTCTATTAATGGCAAAACTAAATCGTGTAACTCTTCTAGTCTCTTTTTTACTTCTAAGCGTTCCTTATCATGGTCTTGAAGTCTGCTCTTTATTTTGTAATTTTCAAAAGCTTTGTAGTGATTAATTTTGAAAAACTGGTTTGTGAAATCAATGCTGTCCAAATCAACCGTTTCTTTATTCTCCATGATTTTCTTTTTAAAAGCACTTACTTTTTTTCTTTCCGAATTTTCAACTACTTGTCTGTCTTCAAATAATTTTTCATACTCTTTTAGCCATTCTTCTGTAATTCCTGAGCTTAAATTAAAGTAAGTGTTGAACCATGCTTTATATTCTTCATAAACTTCATTATCGGAAACTTTATGAAATAGTTCGATATGATTATCTAATCCTCCAGTCGTACAGTTACCAGAACCAATAAAAGCTGCTTTATTTTTACCGCTTGTTAAGTATAATTTCGGATGAAAATATGTTGGTTTCAAAAACACCCTAGCCTCGATACTTTCATCATCTAACAGTAGTAGTTTTTTAAATACTGCTACCGGCGTTGGCAAATCAATTCCAATAATTAATTTAAGATTACAATCTTCATCTTTATTGTCCAAAATGGTTTGTAAACCATTCTCAGAAACAATAGCTGAAGCAATACAAACTTCAGTAGCTTTTTTAATCTCTGAAATCAAGTGTGATTGTAATTTTACTATTTTCATTTGACTTATATTTATTGAAACAGATAATTATTAGTTAGTGTTGTATCAGGTTTAAACTATTCCAATAGCTTTATTCTTATTAGGTTGTGCTTTTGCATCAAGAAGTGCTCGGTTTAATCTTTCTGTCACAGTCAGATAATTATCGGTTACATTATTAAACTCTGTTACACCACACGAAACTGTAAATTGTTCAGTGCCATTATTTAACTCAAATTTAATTTTGCTTATCAAATCTATTTTACGATTTGCAGCTTTCAAAGCACCATCAATACCAGTGTCATTTAATACTATTAAAAATTCATCTCCTCTTTGAAAATATCTAAAAACTTCATCTGTATATCTTTTATCACGAGCCAAAACACCACTAATCTTTTTTATTACTTCATCTGCCTGACTGTAACCAAATTTCACATTGATAGCTTTGAAATTATCAATATCCATAAGTATTAATGAACACACAGCGTTACTCTTTTTTAAATCAATTATCTTTTTATCTAAGTATTTTTCTAGTGCTGCTTGGTTTTTTAATCCTGTTAGTTTATCGGTAAAATAAACTTCCTGTAAACTCTTGTATTTTTTCTTGAAGACCAAATACAAGACCGTAGTATTAACTATTATTATTATTAAGCAAACGATACCTAAATTATAAATACTCAAGTTTAATTGTGATGATAGAAAATTAGAAACCGATTCAATTGAAGGAATATAATTTGCTAAAATAAAAGTCGCCATTAATATTATAATCCATTTCAAAAAATCATAGATGAATTTTGAAAAAGCATCTTCTTTAAATTTCCTTACACCCTTTGATAAATATTTTTTCATATAATCCTCTTTGAATTAATAATTAGAGAAATTTTAATCCTAATTGTCGTCTCCATAACCTATATGCTATTGTGCCGTCTCTGGTTTCAATTGCTTGTGCCGCATCATTGATTAAACTATCTAAAGACAGTTTGAAATTTGATTTCTGTATCGAACTCAATTTGTCCAAAAAATCATCATTTGGAGTAGTGGGATTACGGCAAGTAGTTGACCAATAAATTGAATTTCTTATTGCTTTTGCTGTCTCATAGAAAGCGACATCATCTCTACTATTAGCTACAAAATTATTTGCAGCCCAAACGGTAAACGCTATTCCATTTGGCATTTTTTTATCTCTAATATTTGCCCAGTACTTGAAGTATTTGATAACTCTTATCAATTGACCGTTTCTATCTCTTTTCCTTTTGAACCAATCGCATAATTCTTTTGGATCACTTTCCGTCCAAGTTAGTTTTGTTGCTAAAAAAGGATGCATATTATACATTGTTTTATAATAAACTGGCAAATCAATATCAAAATCTCCTGCATAAATGACACGAACACATTTATCTCTATTCTCGGCTCCCCTATAGGTATGGTTTGCCACCGCATTATATAAATGTCTTTTTACCGTAGATGAAGTTAACAAAGGTTTTTGGAGGAAATAAACTCCTAAATCAACATCATAAGTTCCGTCCTTGCCTACTACCATCGTTTCCATTTTATAAGAACCTTGTATGTAAAATTTTGGCACAGTAAATCCCGGTACTCCTCTAAAATAATCTACTATCTTTTTTTGGAGTGCTACTCTTGAAGAGATAAGCTTTTGCTTTTTTGCCACAGTTAAAGAAATAGATTTCTCAAAGTTTATAAAATTTACATGTCCATTTGCCATAGCTTTTATTTATGCTGTTTTACTGAAATGTTTCAATACTGTAGATGCGTTTAACTGAAACTCTCTTGAAGCCTTTTCAGCTAATTTTTTCAGCTTTTCTTTATTGGTCTCATCCATATCAATTTTACAATTTTCATCAAGTTCCGTGTCGATTCTATGATAAATAAAATTTGGGTACTCTTGCTTGTCAATTCCATTTTGTAAAAGGCTTATTAAATTTTGGACTTGTTGTGACTGACCTTGCATGAATAATTCAATCAATCTTTTTTTTCCTCCCGAAAGCATCCAATATTTTATTCCCCAGTTGTTTCGTTTGCCGTCCCTGTTGATAACTCTAATTTTCTTTAATCCTTTTGAAATTATACCATTGTTATTCAACATACCTGCATCGCTAAATTTCTGATGCCCGGTTCCGAGCGATAAAACACTTAAATCTGAAAGATTTTTTTTGAATGCTTTTTGAACTTCAATAATTGCTGTCAGAGTAGGGTTATTACAAAAAACACCACCATCCACCTTATTGTGAAAAGATTTATTTAAACCATTTAAATCAACATACTCACTTGAATAGGGATTAAAATATGTTGGCGCTGCACTAGTTGCCAATGCAGCTTGATAGGCAGGAATGTGATAATCCCTTACAAATTTTTCATGATATTTAGATTTTAAAACAGATGGAGCACCATCTTGCAAATCATAGATTGTTACACATGTTGGTACTTTACAGTGAATCATCCGTGGGTCTTCATTGTTGTTTGCATCTGCAAATTTCTTTTTAACCAAGTTTTCAAGAGTATCTCTCTTATAACTAGATTTATAAAATGTTCTGAGTAACCAACGTTTATTACCAAAAATAACACTGGCATTATTACAATATAATTCATAAATCTCTATTGCTGGAATACCAAGTGACAAGGCTATTGCAATTATTCCGCCTGTAGAGGTTCCGCATATAAAATCAAAGTTTTGATATACTTGCCAATTAGGATTTCCGTCTGCCTTTAATTTGGCTTCATATTCAACCAAAAACATAGCTGGAAATATCCCTCTAATTCCACCGCCGTCAATTGATAATATTTTAAAATTATTACTTCCCATAAATTATATTTTTAAACAAAGAGATTTATGTCTTTAAAACTAATTGCTTGAATTTATTAACTCTGCAATTTCAGTTGCGATTTCTTCTACAGTATATGCGGCTGTATTTCTTGCTAATTTATCTGACAATGATGGTGAAAAATCAATAACCTCTTTCTTTGTGATATTATGCCAAATAGGTAAAATTACTTGTTCACCAGTTACTGCTTTTGAAATTATACCATCTAACTCATAGTTTGTCCAACCTTTCTTTATAAAATCCTTTGATAGAACAACTACACCAAATTTACTGTTCACTAAACCTTTATCGATTTTTCTTCTCAAACTGTCGCCAATTTTCATTTCAAATTCATCGTACCATACAGTCAATCCTTCACTTTGAAGTGCATAAACTAATGGTCTTACTACTTCGTCTGTATCTTCAGAAGCATGAGAAATAAAAACATCATATTTTCTTTCATCTTCTATACTATTAAAATTTGTAAAATCATCTTTATGAACTAATGACGGAACCGTAGCAAGGGATGGTTCTCTATATGCTGGCAAAGCAGACGGCAATACTTTTACCGAAGACCTAACTGTTCCGCGCAATCCTTGCATATCAACTGTTACATACCATCTCCCAGAACTTGGAACACCTAACACTGTTGGCGATTTAGTAATTAAACCACCATAATAGGTATGTCTTCTTCCGCTTTTATAATTACTATAATTGGAACTATCCATCAATCTAACATTAGCAGCACTTCCTTGTAAAGTTACTTGCACTCTATCGCCCGATTTTAAACTTCCTAAATCGTAAACATTAAAATTCATAGTTATCTTTTTTATATTTTAACTCTCATTTTACCCATTAATAACTGCCGCATTAGTCCTTTTTTCTGTAACTGTAATTTCTGTAATTTCTCTTCATATTGCGTCAATTCTAGTTTTGCAGTATTAAGGATATTTGCAATTGCTCTTTGCTCTTCAACCTCTGGTAGCTTAATTTCTAATTTCAAGAAATCTTTTTTACTCATTACCCTGTTTCTACCAGCTCCACCGGGTGAAATAAGTTCTAACAAAAACTTAAAGTATTTTTGCAAAATAAAATGCCTAAAATATTCTGGTATTGCATTTTGTGTGTTGAAAGTGTAAGTTGGAAAACGATGTGAAACTAAACCGCCTTCATCACTTTTACTTACAATTGCAACAGCTTGTTCCCAAGCGAATGTGATGTTTATGATTAAGTCGTTTTCTTTAACTTCAAATAGAGTATCCATTGCAACGCTATCTGTATCGAAATCCGTTTTATGAAAAACTCCTTTACCGTGACTTCTTAATCCTAGCGACAAATAATTTTCAGTTGGTTTTGGAACTGGTCTAGGTATATAATTTAGACATTCTCCCATTACTTTAACTCTCCATTTCTCATCAAAACCAGTAACTCTCTTTTTCCCTAAAAGAAGATTTTGTGATAAACTATTATTCCTAACTTTTAAACCGTCAATAATCTGTTTGGTGGTGTTTATGGCTTCATCAAACTTGTTAAGTATTTCTGCTATTTTTTGTTGTTCTTGGAGTGGAGGAATTGGGAGCTTTAAACTATTTAATGCGCCTTGATTTATGTTTGCATTAGCACTAATTGTGCTTTTGTTCAGTAATCTTTTTCTGAAATTTTCATCCGAAAAACAATGAGCTTTATATTCTAAATTTAGATAATCATTATCCCGAAATCTAATAATAAAACCGCTGTAAGTTGTATTCTCCAAATCATCACAAATTAAAGTAGTTAAACCTACACCAGTTGGCTTAACAGAAGAGCGTATAAATAAGACATCGCCTTTTCTTAATGAAAACTCTTTTAAATCTCTCTCATTTGCATTAACCAATCCAAGGTTTACATTATTTTTAAATATTTTATTAATACCAAAAACATCCATAAGATTTACCATTGGAAAACCAAAACCAAAATCATTTTTATCTTTATTAATGCCATTTTTCAACTCTCCAATTTCTCCTAGTCTTTTCACTTCCCAATCCTCAGGAATTAATCCGATAGCAGTTTGCTTATATGCCGTATTTTTATCCATGTTCTAGTTCCGTTTTATTAAATCAATAAATTGATTAGCTAATTGTTTGGTTTTATTAATCGTATTTTGGTCTTTTGGAGCATCTAAAAGATTCCAGTATTTTTCTTCATTGAACTGCATTATTCTAGTTTTACCTGAACTCTTTTGAGTAATAAAACCCCAAAACCATAGGTCATCCCAGACTTCAAAATTGCTTTTTGAAAAATTAATTTTTAGGTATTTGTTAATGCCCAAAAAGGTATTGCTGCATGGGCTGCCGATAGTTTTAAAAATAAAATATATTACCGCGTCAACTGGTAAAAACAATTCGTCTTCTTTGGAAAGCTCTTTTGGTGCATCGTTCCAAAAATGAAATTCATTTGCGTAACCAACATGACAATGATATACTGCTTTAACAAATAGTGCTGCTGTTTTGTCTCCCCAACTTTCTTGTTTTGTTAGTAGTTCAAATATCGATTTGTATGTTAGTGGTGTTTGAGCAGTTCCTCCAATAGTTTTAAGGAAATCAGCTAATGAATTTAGATTGCTTTTACTGGCGGCTATTCGTTTAAAGAAAATAGCTGATTTGTCCATGTTTACTTGGGATTGTGAATTGAGTGTATTGTACAACAGGGCATATACCTTTTCAAAGGTAGTTTCATAAGGTAACAAAGCCATTTTATAAGAACCGATTTGGATGGGCTTATTATAGCTTCTGTTAGCTTTAAGAAATGCGTATATGTCTTGTAGTTTTTTGTTCATTTATTACTATTTATTTTAAATTTTTGGTTGGTTGTTTTGTGGGTGAATGCCACCACCTTTCCATTCGCCAGTACCTAACCATATTTCGTAATGGTATAACCATTCATAAGCCCAAGGAATTACTGTATCTGTTAATAACATATATTTAGACCATTCGCTTGAACCTGGATAAAACAAACAAAGCCTTTGCTTAATCTGGTCATAACAATGTGGTAATCGTTTTTCTCCTTTTGCTAAAGCCAATGGCTTTGGATTGAGCACAAATACTTGTGGGTATTTGTGCATTTCAAAAACCAACTTAATTTCATATTCTGCTCCTAAAGGAGAAGGCGTAATGGTATGTGTCCAAGTTATTTTCTGTCCATGAAAGCTAGTTACAGTAGAATTGGGAAACATTCTCTTTATACTTGATGCTTGTATCGCTATTGGTATTGGATTATTCTTCTGAGCCATAAAAATTATGCGGTTTAATTGCACTTGCTCCGGCTGTTGATAAACCTACTGTCGCATCAAAACGATTTTTCCCTTGCTCTGTTAAAAGCCTAGCTCTATCTCCAATATTGCTGAACGTCTTTTTAACTGCATTTTCTCCGAATGATTCAGAAAGTGAATTAATTATATTGTGCTGACCAGTTTGTTCTGTTGCGTTGACAATATCTGCTTTTACCTTTTTCAACCAATTATTAAACTTTGTCTCTTTTTCTGGAGTATCTCTCCAACGATCTGCAAAATTTTCTGTAGTGTGTACAGGATTTTTAACACATCGGAAATATTCTCCTGTGTCTTTGTCTTGCTCAACATCTATAAAGAGATGCATTCTATCAATCACATCAATAAGTGCCTCTAGTACATTAGTTTGTCCTTGATAAGCATACCCGGCTAAAGTGGTAATTATTATTGAAATTGGTTTCTCTTTATCATCTTTAAACATCATGTCTCTATGGCGTTTCAAGATTTGAACTACTCTTTGAAGAGGTAATCTGTCTTTTTGGAATTTAGGAACAGGTTGGATAGATTCGTTTAACGAAAAGAGTTTAATTGTATTTGTCTGTGCTCTATCAATAAACCATTTAGCATAACCAAATGGATTACTTTGTAACCAATTATCAGGATTAGTTGCGCTATCGTAGTTCAATAATTCTTTATCTGTTATTCTGATTGCCAAGCTATCAAAGTTCATGGTTCTTGACTCGGAAAACATTTTTGTTAAAACAACATTATACCCATTTGCAATAACCGCTGGTAAAATATCCATGTGATATTGGTCATTATTAACAGAATTCTCTCTGTATTTTAAAGTCCAGCATCTTCTTCCTTCTTCATCAAGAATTGATTCGTACTTTTTATGGTCTTCTAATTGTTTTTTTACAATATCCTTTAAGTCTTTTTGTGTCCAATTTGAATTTTTACCAGTCAATTCACAAACTAAATCAATGTCAATATCCTGACCCTCTGTATAAGGTTGAATAGTTGTGCCTATTAAAAATGAACCCTGCGGTTTTACGCTTGGGTTATAAGGTTGTAGTCTTGAATTATCATTACAAAGCCAATTCCCAACCGCATTGTAACTCGTTACAGCCGCGTTAAATTGATTTTCTGTAATATCTAAAGTTTCTCCTAACTCTTCTAGGATTTCGCTGAATTCTTGTTTTTGTTGTGTTGTTAGCATAATTTATATTTTTGTTTTTTAATAGTAGTTATCACAATGGATTGCTACTTTGGTTTGTTGTTTTAGTAGTTATATTTTTTTTTGTATTTATCCTATTCCATTAATTGAAACGACTTCACTAATCGGTTAAAAATTGCTGCCATGTCTTGATTTCCAAAACCGTTTGCTGCAAAAATTTCCGAGCTGGGCAAATCGTTTTTGATGGCATCTACAAATTTCTGCATGTCCACTTTTATGGTTTGTGGTAAATCATACTGACTGTTTTCTGTTAGCATCATTATCATTCTGAATACATCGTATTTGTGCTTTTTAATATCAACCGAACGTACATTCTGTCCCGCTGCCTTTCTTTCGGTATTGTTTAAAAATGCAAATGCCTTTAGACAAATTAAAGTGTGAGGCGCAGCAAAATGTACTCCTTCTTTTATATCGCTATTCTCGATGGTATATTTATAATAGGTCTCGTCTAACAATATTGCTGAAAGACTTGACAAACCTTCTTCAACCGGAATAGGTGTAAGGTGTGCTCCTTCATTTGCATCAATAACGTCCGGAACTTTTGAAAATAATTCTAACTGTTTTGGATAATCCGGATTTTCCGGAACTGCAAAACGGTAACAGTTTCTTTCCTCTTGGTTTTTCTGCTGTATAGTATATTTACCCTGTTTGATGAACTCCCAAAACTTTGCCACAAACTCTGGCGACAAAGCTTCAACAATTAATATCATATCAATATCATCTGTAGCACGAGGTGTAAACCCTGCTTCTTCTATAATGATGTCACAAGCTGTTCCACCAATGATAATGTAACTGTCTTGAAAGTCTTTGAAATGTGCGCTAAAAGTATCTAATCCTACTACCATATATATTTTTCTATTATTTGTTCTAAGCCCATTTCTACACGCTCATCAAGGCTATCTTTTAGAGATAGATATAATGACAATGGGTCAACTACTGCATTGTCATTTCCCATGTCCTCCGCTAAAGCTTCTGGGTTGTATTTCCATACTTCTATGGCATATTGTCCTTCTCGGTCATTTGCATTTACCAAACCGTTATTTTTTTGCAAGAAATAAAATGCGTTTTTTTCAATGGCATAATATTGTTGTTTACTTGGGTTTAAGCTACTGTATTCAGGTAATGCCGAAGCATTGGCTTTTAACATAAAAACATCAGTAGGCAACATATCAACATAAACCGTTTTTAGTACTGGACTTGCCAAAAGTTTTTGCTCTTGAGCGGTGTACCATAATTCGCTTCTTTCCAAATTGAACTTAATGTACTTTTCTTTGTCACCATAGACTTCAATCAGTTCCCTTTGTTTTAAATCCTCAACTGCATAAGTAATTGCCATTGGGGTATATTTCAATTTTTTGGCAATTTCTTTGAATGACTGCTCTTCTAGTTTCCATTTTTCATATCTATGAATAATATGATATAGTAACAAAAACTGCGCTGACGGCATTAGGGTTTCATTTCGCAGTTTTGGTTTTGGCTGGATGTAACTTTCGTTTAAATGAATTAACAACTCCGGTAAAAAAATTTGTTTCCCCGGTACGATAAAGTTTATTCCCTTTTCTATTAGTCGCTTTCTGTTATACGATTGCAAATTATCCAATACTAATACAACTATTTTATTCAGAATATTTTTGAGTAATTGCAAGTGTTTGTCTGCTTGTAAAATACTCAAATCGTCTTCATTTTTTAATTCTACTAACACTATATCTTTGAAAAAAATCCTAGTCTCATATAGTTTGTATGCTTGGGAAATATACATAGGCAAATCACCCAAATCACTATTTTGAATTGGATTTTCTATAGCATTTGTGCCTAGTGTTTCGTTGATGTAATTAATAGCTTTTCTCATAACTTATACCTTAATAAAGTTAAAAATTTTCAATAAAGTTATTAGCTTTATTGTGCGAATATAACTTTATTATATTGAAAATCATATATTAAAACATTTTTCAGGGTTAAACTTTCCATTTTCATTCCGTTGCACATATCCTAATTGATTAGTCAGCATTTGCGTATTGCCAATTTTAAAATCGGAAGTATTGTGGTGGCTGTGCCCATAAATCCAATAATCTACCTTAGATGCTTCAATTGTATCAAAAAGTTCTACTGCAAAAGCTTCATTTAATGTACTGTTTTTGTATATTTTAGGGTACTTCTTGAATGTAGGAACATGATGCGTTACGACTACTTTTTTGACATCTTTATCTACTTGTAATTCTTGGTTGATAAAATTGATACAATCATCATGTAATTGGTTATACGCTTCCGCAGTAAACCTATTACCGTTATATTTGATAACATGAAAATCACTAAGCCCTCGTTCTATATTCCACTGATTGGCAAGGCTAATTTTAGACCACAAAGTAGAAAATATGAGTTTGGTATCTTGGAATTGTACAACTGAATTGTTTAATAAAATGACATTACTTCTAATTTTTTCATAAAATGTTCCAGTTCTGTTAATCGCATCAAAATAATAATATTCGTGATTACCCGGAATCCAATAGGTCATTTGAAAATTATCCGACAAATAATTGAAAATATCTTCATGTTTATCCATGACAGTAAAAGGCACAATATCTCCTGCCAATATCAATATATCCCCATTAGGGATTAAAGGATTGGCTTTAAAGAATTTCTTATTTTCAGGAAATTCTAAATGGAGGTCAGATGCATATTGTATTTTGCTTACTTGCATAGTTTAAATTGTTACCTTTTAACTTCTTATTATTAAATTAAATTCAACTCTTTTAAGTAGTTTTCCATTTGGATTTCTACTTCAGAAAGTTGTTTTTTTAGTTCTGTAATATTGTGATGTGTAGCTTTAATATCAACTTCTTCCTCTTCTTCAAACGTATCAACATAACGAGGAATGTTTAGATTATAGTCATTTTCAATAATATCCGCAATAGTGGCACGGTAGCTGTATTTATCTTCTATAACAGCTCCTTTTTCAGTTGTTAAAGGTGTTGCCTCTTTGAATGCATTAAACGCACTTACAATATGCTCAATATCGCTTTCTCTAAATTTGTTTTGGTTTTTACCACTCTCAAATTCTCGACTGGCATCCACAAACAGAATGTCTTTATTTGCTCCTTTTCCTCTATTAAAAATTAATATCGCTGCTGGAATTCCTGTACCAAAAAATAGGTTGGCAGGTAAGCCAATAACCGCTTCCAGTAAGTTTTCATCAATTAATTTTTTACGAATTTGTCCTTCGCTACTGCTACGAAACAAAACACCATGAGGCACAATTACACCCACTTTACCAACATCTTCATAAGTAGTTTCAATCATGTGACTGATGAAAGCATAATCGCCTTTACTTTTGGGAGGAACACCTCTATGGAAACGATTAAACTGGTCTGATGAAGCGGTTTCCGAACCCCATTTGTCAAGTGAAAATGGTGGGTTTGCTACCACTATATTAAACTTCATTAGATTATCTTTCTCTAATAGTTTTGGATTGTTAATCGTGTCTCCCCATTCTATTGTTGCGCTGTCTTGTTCGTGCAAAAACATATTCATTCGGCACAAAGCCCAAGTACTTCCATTATTTTCTTGACCATATAAAGAATAGTTTTTACCTTCAACTTCGTTGGCTACTTTTATTAGTAAAGAACCGGAACCACAAGTAGGGTCACATATTCTGTTTCCGGGCTGTGGGTCAACTAATTTCGCTAGTAATGTACTTATTTCGCTAGGCGTGTAGAACTCTCCCGATTTCTTACCACTTTCCCCTGCAAATTTTGAAATTAGAAACTCATAACTATCACCAATAATATCGTTACCTTCTAAATGGGATGGTTGTAAATCTAATGCTGAAAAATCTACCAATAAATTTTTCATAATTGCATTACGCTGCTTGGTTTGACCAAACACCGTTTCGGAATTAAAAGAAATGCTTCGGAATACCATTGCTAATTTTGAACGATTTGCATCCTCCAAAGCCGTTAAGCCAATATCTATAATTTCGCCAATATTGGCTTCATTACGATTTTGAAAAAGGTAATCGAAATTACTTACTTCGGGTAATATAAAACGCTCTCTCTGCAATTGCCGCTGTACCATTTCTTCATTATCAGGATACTTAATGCGGTATTGTTCTACTTTGTCTTTCCAAATGCAAATTCCGATGATATTGACCACCCAATTCCGATTTAAAGTGAGCACCTAATTCCGATTCAAAGTGACCATCTAATTCCAGTTTAAATTGACCACCCCAATTTTCATTAAAAAACTACTTTTTCT
>NZ_JBDSMB010000159.1:0-2198 GCF_039916025.1 Flavobacterium sp. | reverse complement strand
TCCTGTGTTGTAAGGCGGGTCTATGTAAATGCACTTTACTTTTCCTTCGTATTCGGGCAATAAAGATTTTAAGGCTTCTAAGTTGTCACCATGTATTATTTTATTTCCGCTTTTGGTTTCTTGGTCTGTTTGTGTTCCGTTGTCAAAGCCGTAGGAGTGTTCCAATACTTTAAACGGAACATCCATGTGATGATTTATGACCTTATCTTTTCCTATCCAGTGTAATGTTGGCATCTAATTTCTGTAGTTCTTAATTAAACAAATCAATTTTTTGTCTGAAACCATTACCAATATGAAAAGGAATGAGTTTTAAATGCTGCAACCTGCCTATGATTATACCTGTTGGAGTTCTAAATTGTTTGGCAAATTCATGTATCATATCTTCGGTTAAAGGTACAGCTTCAATTATTTGTAGCAATTCATTGTCCGTCAATAATATTTTAGCTGCAAAGGTATTGGCTTCTTCTTCTTTCTCTTCGTCTATTTGGGTTCCTTCAACATTTTCAAGGAAAATATCTTTTTTGCCGTGTAAAATAATGTGTGCTGCTTCGTGAAAAAATGTAAACCAAAAATGGTCGTTGGTTCTGAATCTTCCCGAAAGTTGAATGATAGGTTTATTATGAAACCAACGTGTTGCACCGCTAATTGGTGCCTTTGGTAAATTTTGAGTAAACACAACTGCGACACCACAGTTAGCACAAATCTTTTGCAGTTGGTGGGTAAAATCATCAGGCATTAAGAAGGCCAGTTCTTTAATTTCGGTCAATGCTTCTTTGAATTTCTTTTTATCAAACTCTGCTATGTCAATTTCTTTTGCTTGTATTTCGCCTTTCCGCAACCATGCTGAAATTGCATGAGGGCTTTGTGTGTGTGCCAAAGATATTTTGAAAGCAACCGAAACTTCTTTGTGTACATAAATCCGTTCCCACTCTTCAGTTGAAGCTATACTAAAGAATTTTAATAGGTTATCGACCAAAATATGTTTCTCTTTTCTGGGAGGTAACCAAGAAAAGTTTTGCATTTCATTTATAGGAAATGCACTCAACCAGTCTTTTTCTTTTTCAAGTTCTTCTTGTTGTTGCAATTCGTAAAGTTCTTTGCGGAAGGTCTTTTCTCTGTTCAACCAAAAGCTGGCTGGTATGCCCAAGACCTTTTCCAATTGAAAAGCAGTTGCCGTTGTAATTGGTTCTCTTCCCTTAATTACATCATTGATTTTTTCTTTTGGTCTGCCCATCCTTTCTGCAAGTTCGACTTGGCTCATGCCTATTAGATCAATGTGTTCCTGAATTGTATCCCCTGGAGGAGAGAGTAATGATTTTGCTAATTCGAGTGTTGTTGCCATCTTGTTGATTTGGTGCTGTTTGGCTTAATGGTAGTCTTCTATTTCGTTAATTTGAATTTTCCTGACATCTTCCCAGTTTAGACCGCCATCCTCTTTCGTGGGTAGTGGGTCATGATTAGGCTCAAAAATCAGTCGGTAGTTTACTGAAACGGCAATTGCAAATTTACCTTTACGGTCTCCTGAGAGTTCGTGGCAATTTGCTGCGAGAATGGTGCTCATAATCGCTAAATTGTCGGCATCGGTTAATTCCTGGATCCTCTGATTTACTTTACGAGCTAACTGTCCAAAGGATGCTTGCATCATTCTAGGGTCGGTTAATTTCTTTTGAATTTTTCTACTCTTGTATCGTATTTCCACTGCAAAGATATATAATATTAACGAAAAAGGTTAACAAAAATAGTTAATAGTTTTGATCTGCCAAACAAACCGATAGAAAGTTGGCTCTTTTGCTTTTGCCGAAGTGTGATGTCTATTTGTCTGGACAAAGGTAAATAGGCCATTTGTGCACTTGGCGACAGTTAAATTCGAGAGAGTGAGGTTGGTAAAAATAGAAAGTACAGGAGAGTCTGCTAACTCACTATCTTTATGCAATATGGAATCGATTTCAATGGTCTGCTGTCAAAATAGGTGGCCTTTTATTTATTTTTGGTCGGCAGTTAGGTGATTTTGTGTCGTTTTCTACACTTGCTGGCAACGGTTTGCAGGTACAAGAAGTTGGCGATTTTGAATTCTAAATCTACTTGCTATCATACAATTTGATAATATCTACAATGATTCTTATTGCTGGTGTGCTGCCAATTTCTTCTAGGCGATGCTACCAATAGTCCTTCCTTGTCTGTCGAGGTTTGTCAGTTAA
>NZ_JBDSMB010000158.1:0-51955 GCF_039916025.1 Flavobacterium sp. | reverse complement strand
AAGCCACATTACTATCTTCAAATTCACTTCTGTCATTAAAAATATAACCTAAATCAGCATCAAGTTTTGAGTTCTTGAAATAGAAATTATTATGGAGACTCAAAATGTGATTGTCAACCGCTTGTTTAGGGTAAATAGTGGAATGGCTCGTGGATTGTTTACCTATTCCATCTTCCGGAATCCCTAAATCCAGCTTGTTAAAATTGTAACGAAGTACGCTTGAAAACTTCGAATTGTTATAACCAATTCCGGCTTTTAAATCACTTTCGTTATAACGTGTGTTGGTAACTCTGTCGCCGTCCGGAATTTGATAATCTGCATGCGTGTTAAAACTTCCGCGTGCTAAGAATTTCCAATTTTCTGTTGAAGTTTTTAAACCTAGCGAAGTACTGCTTCCCAAAGTGTTCGAAAAAAAACGCTGACTAAAATCGGCTTTAAATTCTTTAGGATTCGCAAATTTCTCCGGATTGAAATACAAAACACCACCCAAAGCATCTGAGCCGTACAGCAATGATGCCGGGCCTTTTATAACTTCAACACTTTCAACACCAGCATCATTCAAACCTAAACCGTGTTCTTCACCAAATTGTTGATTTTCCAATCGAACGCCTTGTGAATAAACCAAAACCCGATTACCGCTCAAGCCTCTAATGACAGGTTTTCCAATCGAAGTTCCGGTTGAAACTTGTGATACGCCGGGAATTGTTGCCAAACCTTCAACAAGCGTAGCGGCTCCTTTTTGTTGCAATGATTTTACGCTTTCGTGTTCGACTTTCATAACGTTTTGCGATTGCAATTTGTTGAAAGCCATAGAAACAATCACTTCATCCATGTGGATAATGTTATCTTCTAAAGTTATGTTTTGAGTAATCTCTTTTTCCGAAATAGAAATAGAATGTGTTTGAGTTGCATAACCAACACAAGAAAAAGAAATTTTAAAACTACCATTTGGCAAATTGCTTAAAGTGTATTTTCCATCAACATCAGAAATAGTTTCTTTATGGATTTCCGGAATGGAAACAATAGCATTGGGTAATGGTTTGTTGTTTTTGTCGGAAACAGTTCCAACGATTTTATTCTGCGCAGTCGCGACTAATGAAAACCCTATCAATAGAGCAATATATATTGATTTCATAAAATGATTTTATCGATAATAAATAATTGACCGAAGCTTTTTCGATCTGAAAATTCAGTTATGCAATAAAACTTGGTGGTGCCCGCAGAGCGAAAAGACTTCCTCTGAAAAACTGGGTTATTTCTTTGGAATAGTGAGGAGAATATTTGGTAACAACTTCAACTTTTTGAGAAGTAAAAGTCATTTTGGAAGGCGAAATAAAGTTGCTAAAAGTAAATTCACAAGTAAAACAATGATCAGATCCTTCGTGTGTGTGATTGATTTCGGTTTTGTGATGATGATAATTATGATAGCAGTGTTTTTCTGAAAATTGTTTTTCCAAATGCCCAATAGCATCAAACGACTGAAGCAGTATTGCCAGCAATACGACCAATCCCATTATTGAATTTACTATTAGAAACCTTTTTCTCATTAACTGCAAATGTAAGTATGCCCAAAGAAAAACCGTCTGGTTTTAACAAATTTTATGATTTGCAAAACCAGACGGATTCCTAATTTGTCATTCCCGTGAAAACGGGAATCCACCTATACCAATTTATTAGCTACTAAATATTCAGCAATCTGAACCGTATTTGTAGCCGCGCCTTTTCTCAAATTATCTGACACAATCCACATGTTCAATGAGTTTGGCTGGCTTTCGTCACGACGAATTCTGCCAACAAACACATCGTCTTTTCCTTGTGCATATAAAGGCATCGGATACGTGTAAGTGTCATTATTATCCTGAACGGTAACGCCATCAGTATGATGCAAAATGTTACGCACTTCATTCACATCAAAATCATTTGAAAACTCAACATTTACGGCTTCGCTATGACCACCAACAACAGGAATTCTTATAGCTGTTGCTGTAACTGCGATAGATTTGTCGCCAATAATTTTTTGAGTTTCACGTACCAATTTCATTTCTTCTTTGGTATAACCGTTATCTTCAAAACTATCACATTGCGGAATCGCATTGCGGTGAATTTGGTATTTATACGCCATATCACCTTTTATTCCAGCATATTCATTTTCCAATTGCTGTACTGCTTTTACACCAGTTCCAGTGATAGATTGATAAGTAGAAACAATTACACGTTTGATGTTGTATTTTTTATGCAATGGTGCTAAAACCATCACCATTTGAATGGTTGAACAGTTAGGATTAGCAATGATTTTATCTTCTTTTGTTAATTCAGATGCGTTAATTTCAGGAACGACCAATTTTTTAGTTGGATCCATTCTCCATGCGGAAGAATTATCAATAACTGTTGTGCCGGCTTCAGCAAATTTTGGAGCCCATTCTAAAGAAGTTTCTCCACCAGCAGAAAACAAAGCAATATCCGCTTTCATATCAACTGCTGTTTGTAAACCAACTACTTTATATTTCTTACCCTTAAATTCGATTTCCTTACCTACTGATCTCTCAGAAGCAACAGGAATTAATTCCGTTACCGGAAAATTTCTTTCAGCTAAAACTTTAAGCATTACTTCGCCAACCATACCGGTTGCGCCTACAACAGCAACTTTCATATTTTTATTTGTTATAAATTTTGAAGTACAAAAGTAATCAGAAAACAGCTTCTGCTTTCGTTTTTGATATAAAAATTACCGAATTCTGAAAGCCGTTATTACAAAAAAGAAAAACCGCCTCAATTAAGAAGCGGTTTAGTACTAAAACGAGTTCAGCATAAATTAGAATATATAATGTAACGGTATTATTTTTTCTTCAACAAATCTCTAATTTCTGTAAGCAATTCTTCCTGAGTTGGTCCTGCTGGAGCTGGAGCTTCTACTGGTTTTTTAGTTTTATTGTATGCTTTTATAATCATAAACATTACAAAACCAATTACGACTAAACTGATTAAAGAATTAATCCAGGCACCATATCTAACAGCATTTTCTGGAGTTATTACAACGCCAGCGGCATCTTTAACTTCTGGGGATAAAACATATTTAAGTGCTGAAAAATCCACTCCACCAGTTAACATTCCCACTAAAGGCATTGCGATATCGGCAACAAACCCGTTTACTACGGCACCAACGGCACCAGCCATAATTACGGCAACTGCGAATTCAATCACGTTACCCGTCATAATGAAACTCTTAAATTCTTTAAACATAATTACTTTGATTTATTGGTTAATAGAAAACTAAGTTAACTAAAATTTTATCCGCTTTAAATTATTCTCTGAAAAAAACTCTTTTAACACGTTGTGAAATGCTGGTCAAAATTTCATAAGGAATAGTGTTTAATTGCTTGGCCATAAAATTTACAGTTGGGTTTTCACCAAAAATGATTACCGTATTTCCTTCCTTGCAATCAATGTCTGTGACGTCAACCATAAGCATGTCCATACAAACGCTCCCGACAATTTTGGCTTGCTTATTATTAATGACAACATAGCCAACTCCATTTCCCCAACTTCGGCGAATGCCATCGGCGTAACCAATAGGAATGGTCGCAATTTTTGTTTCTTTTTCTGCGATAAATCTTCGGCCATAACCTACGCTTTCGTTTGCATCAATGGTTCTGATTTGAGAAATCACCGATTTTAAAGTGCCGACATTTTCGAGTTCTTTTTGCTCTTCAGAATCATTGGAAACGCCATACAAACCAATGCCTAAACGAACCATGTCGTATTGCGCTTCAGGATAATTCGTGATACCAGAAGTGTTTAAAATATGACGGATTGGTTTTATATTTAATTCAGTTTGCAGCTGTGAAGATAATTTTTCAAATAAGGCAATTTGTGATTTCGAAAAAACATGCTGTTTTAAATCGTCGCTCGTCGCCATATGCGATAAGACACTTTTGATTTGAACCGTTTCGTTACCACGAAGAATTTGGATTAAATCTTCAAGGTTTTTTTCTTCAAAGCCCAAGCGATGCATTCCCGTATCTATTTTGATATGAATTGGAAACTGTTTTAATTTGTTTTGTTCGGCAATTTTCAGAAAAGCCTTTAACCCTTTTATCGAATAAATTTCAGGTTCTAACTGATGTTGAATGATAGCGGCGAAACTGGTCGTTTCCGGATTTAAAACCATAATCGGAACTGTTATTCCCGCATTTTTCAATGAAATTCCTTCATCGGCGAAAGCCACACCAAGATAATCGACTTTGTGATGTTCTAGTAATTGCGCAATTTCAAAACCACCATTTCCATAGCCAAACGCTTTGACCATCACCATCATTTTGGTTTTTGGCTTTAACTTCGATTTGAAAAAACTCAGGTTATGACCGATAGCATTTAGGTTGATTTCCAAAACAGTTTCGTGTGTCTTTTCTTCGAGCATCGACACAATTTTCTCAAAATTAAAATCTCGTGCACCTTTGATTAATATGGTTTCGTTTTCAAAATTCAGATTGTCAAAAGCATACGTGAATTCGGATACATTTTTAAATGTAGTAGAGTTGATGAATTTATTTTTGAATTGTGAAATGGTTTCTCCAATGCCAATCACACGGGTAATTTTATTGGAAATAATCAACTGCGAAACCTGAGAATATAACTCTTCATTACTCAAACCGCTCTGAAAAATATCCGAAAGAATAAGGGTTTTCTTTTTGTGCTGTTTTTGATTTTCCAAAAAGTCTAAAGCAATTTTCAGCGATTGAAAATCAGAACTGTAACTGTCATCTATAAGCGTGCAATTGTTGATTCCGGTTTTGACTTTCAGGCGCATTTCCACAGGATACAAATGTGCTATTCTTGTTTGAATGACTTTTTGGTTGTAACCAAAATACAACATCACCATCATACAGTGAATCGCATTTTCTACGGAAGCCTGATCCTGAAACGGAATAATAATCGGGAAAGTGTCTTCTCTATAAGTAACTTGTAATTCGGTCAGTTCGCCAATATTTTTTTTGGTGATAAAAACATCAGCACTTTTATCGTCAGAACACCAGCTAAAGATTTTTATTTTTGGATTAACAAAAGCAATAATGGTTTTGTTTTTATTCAAAATCAACACATTAACTGAAACAAAAAGCTTTAGCTTTTCTTTGATTTTTTCGGCAACACTCGAAAACCCTTCGTCATGTGCCGAACCAATATTGGATAATATGCCAATCGTTGGCTGAATGATTTTTTGCAGTTTTTCCATTTCCAGCATCATGGAAATCCCGGCTTCAAATATTCCTAAATTGTGTTTTTCGTTGATACCCAAAATAGAAAGCGGAACACCAACTTGTGAATTGTAGCTTTTTGGACTTCGGATAATGTTATAATCCGGGCTTAAAAGAAAATTCAGCCATTCTTTTATGATGGTTTTTCCGTTGCTTCCCGTAATTCCAATAACTGGAAAGTCAAACAGGCTGCGATAAAATGCTGCAAATTTTTGTAAAGCATCAAGTGTATTATCGACAATTAAAAAGTCAGCTCTTCCGGCAACGTTTTCAGGAATTTTGGTTACCACAAAATGTTGAACACCTTTCTGAATAAGCTCTTCTATATATAAATGTCCGTCATGATTTGGGCCTGAAATGGCAAAGAACAAAGTGTTTTCGTCATTTTGCAGCGAACGGCTGTCAATGGAAATGTAATCAATAATATCGGTGTCATTTTGTCCAACCCAATGGGCTTTGATGATTGGAACAATATTTCGGATGGTTAGTATCAAGAGCAGGATTTATTTTTCGTCTGATAAATGTTCAGGATCTTTTACAATCATATTCTGGCGCATCGCATTATAATATGCCGCCCGGCTTAATGGTTCATATTCTTCTGTTTCGCCAAGCATAACCAATTTATCATTGTCATTTTTTCTGAAACTGTAATGTGCTAAATTTCCGGTACGTGTACAAACTGCATGGACTTTGGTTACATATTCTGCGGTTGCCATAAGTGCCGGCATTGGTCCGAAAGGATTTCCTTTAAAATCCATATCCAATCCAGCCACAATTACACGTATTCCAGAATTGGCTAAGTCATTGCAAACAGCCACAATTTCGTCATCAAAAAACTGAGCCTCATCAATACCGACTACATCGCAGCCTTGCGCCAAAATTCTAATATTGGCTGCAGCAGGAACTGGTGTTGAGCGAATTTCGTTTTTGTTGTGAGAAACAACCATTTCTTCATCATATCGCGTATCGATAGAAGGCTTGAAAATTTCCACTTTTTGTTTGGCAAATTGGGCTCTTTTCAACCGCCGGATGAGTTCTTCAGTTTTACCCGAAAACATCGAACCGCAGATGACTTCAATCCAACCAAATTGTTCTTTATGATTTACTGTATTTTCGAGAAACATTTTGTATTTTTCTTGCGCTAAAAATGAATAGTTTTTATTACTTTGTCACGATAATAAACCGACTCAAAATTTTATTATTTTTATGTCGTTTCAAATGTAGAAAATTTTAATCAAAGGTTACTTCTTCCCTAAGCAAAATAAAATCACCGGAAGAAATTTATTAAAAAAGACGAGCGTATTCCATATAATTTCAAAACTTATGAAAAAAAGATTAGAAGCCGAATTAATCAGCATTGCACACCGAATTTTAAAGCTAAAAAACAAATCGGATGTTGATCAATTGTATAAAGAAACTCAAAAATTATACGAAACATTGTCTGTTTTAAAGTTTTATCAGGACAATTTTGAATCGGTAAAGTCAGATGTGTCACAAGAAGTTTTAGAAGAAAAATTGGAGCAATCCAATGAAGTGGAAGCAGTTTCGGAAACTGTAGCTGAAGTTGTGAAACCAATTATTGAGGTTGAACCAGAAGTCGAAGCTGAACCAGAAGTTGAGGAAGAACCAGAAGAAGAAGTAGTTGTTGTTTCGCAAGAGCCGGAAGAAACTGTTGAAGCAGAATTAGAAGAAGAACCAACTCAGGAGGAAGAGGAAGTTGTTGCCGAAGAGAAACCTTCTTTTATGTTTGAATTAGAAGCAGAAGAAATTCCGGCTGAAGTTGCTTTTGAAGTACAACCTGAAGAGAAACTCGAAGATCATATTGGAATGTATGCTGATCCTGTTTTTGTTAAACCAGATGATGTATCTTTATTTCCATCAGAAGTTCCGGCTGAAACAAGAGAAGAAGTTAAAGCTGCAATTATTCCAACCGAAGTTCCAAAAACAACTGCTATAAACGAATCAACTTCAAAATCAATCGCGATTGGGTTGAACGACCGAATTGGCTTTGTGCAGCATCTTTTTAACGATAGTAATGAAGATTTTAATCGTGTGATTTCTCAATTGAACACTTTTGATACGTTTGAAGAAGCCAAAAATTTCATCAACGAAATGGTGATTCCTGATTATAACTATTGGGTTGGCGAAGAAGATTATATCGAACGATTCATGAATATCGTTGAGAAAAAATTCCAGTAAATGTCCAAACTTTACATAGTTCCAACGCCAATAGGCAATCTTGAAGACATGACTTTCAGGGCGATTCGCGTTTTGAAAGAAGTTGATTTGATTTTGGCAGAAGACACACGAACTAGCGGCAAACTCCTAAAACATTTTGAAATTTCTACACACATGCACAGCCATCATATGCACAACGAACACAAAACCGTTGAGAATTTGATTAAGCGTTTGCAGGCTGGCGAAAATATTGCACTGATTTCTGACGCTGGAACTCCGGCCATTTCTGACCCAGGTTTTTTATTGACACGGGCTTGTGTTGAAAATAATATTGAAGTCGATTGTTTACCGGGTGCGACAGCTTTTGTACCAGCTTTGGTGAATAGCGGTTTGCCCAATGATAGATTTGTTTTTGAAGGTTTTTTACCCGAAAAGAAAGGAAGACAAACCCGATATTTGGCTTTAGCCGAAGAAAACAGAACGATGATTTTCTATGTTTCACCACATAAATTGACAAAAACGTTGGCCGAATTTGTCCAGTATTTTGGTGCTGAGAGATCAGTTTCTGTATCACGGGAATTATCCAAACTACACGAAGAAACCATACGCGGAACTGCTGAAGAAGTTTTAAAACACTTCGAAATAAAACCGCCAAAAGGTGAAATTGTCGCTGTTGTTGGAGGGAAATCTTTAAAATAAAAGATTATGAAAAAAGCGTATCTGTTGAGCATCATTTTCATTTGCTGCATCTCTTGTGCAGATGACGCTAATTATGTGCCGGTACCACAAGCGGCCGCAGTGATAGATCTTCCCGATACGCCTTATAATTATGTTAATTTAAATCTTCCGCAGCATTTTTTTACAAATGATGGGAGTGATATTCCAAGTTCCATCAACGGAATTGACAACAATCCAACTGATAATCCCGTTACTGATGCCGGAGCTACATTGGGAAGAGTGCTTTTTTATGATATTAAACTAAGTCAAAATAACACAATTGCATGCGGTTCCTGCCACCGACAAAATTTAGCTTTTACCGATTCGCCTGTTCACAGTTTAGGGTTTTTGCAGGTTCCAACACGAAGACATTCTATTTCCTTGGTTAACCAACGCTATTATTTCAGAGGGCACTTTTTTTGGGATGAAAGAGCAAATACTCTGGAAGACCAAGTGCTTATGCCAATGCTTGATGTCAATGAAATGGGTTTGACAGCTAATGAAATTACGCAAAGAGTTTCGGCTAGGCCTTTTTATGGACCTTTATTTCAGGCGGCTTTTGGAACGGGAACAATTTCCAATGAAAGAATTGCAGATGCTTTGTCGCAGTTTATCAGAAGTATTGTCAGCAGCCAAAGTAAATACGATACCGGAAGAGCGCAAGTCGCCAATAGACAAACAGCGTTTCCGAATTTTACTGCAGAAGAAAATCAAGGAAAAAATCTTTTTATGAAACCGGTAAACCAAGGCGGAGCTGGTTGTTTTCAGTGTCATGCTACTGAAGCTTTTGTAAGTGTTAATTCGGGGCCAAAAAACAACGGATTGGACTTGACATCGACAATAGATTTTGGAGCTTTTGAAACATTTCCGACGAATATTGATTTTAAAGGAGCATTCAAAATCCCGACTTTAAAAAACATAGCTTTAACTGCGCCTTATATGCACGACGGTCGTTTTTCTACTTTGCAGCAAGTAATTGAGCACTATAACAGCGGCGTTAAAAATCATCCGAATTTGTCACCGCAATTAAAAGATAGTAGTGGAAATCCACAACAACTCAATTTGACAGAAGCTCAAAAAGCAGCATTATTAGCTTTTCTGAGAACGCTTACAGACGAAAATATATTGAACAATATAAAATGGAGCGATCCGTATATCAACCAGCATCTTTAGTTTACTTCCAAATCCACAAAAGAAAACGAATTTCCGCTGAATAAGCCTTTATCAGATAATTTTAAATCGGGAATTACCAATAACGCCATAAACGAAAGTGTCATAAACGGCGCTTTCAATTTGCTTCCTAATTGTTTTGACATTGCATCGATTTCCTGATATAATTTTCCGGTTTCCCAGCCGTCTTTGTCACTCATGATTCCGGCAACAGGAAGCGCTAACGATTTAGTTTCATTACCATTCACAGCGCAAACGCCGCCTTGATTTTCTATCAGAATATTGACAGCTTTGCAGATTTCTTCATCAGAAGTTCCTACGACAACAATATTATGGCAATCGTGCGCGACAGAACTAGCAATCGCGCCTTTTTTCAAACCAAAGTTTTTTATAAAAGCAATTGCTGGTGGAGCATTTTCATAACGATTGACAACCGCCATTTTGAGGATGTCATTTTCAACATCAGAAACTATTTTTCCGTTTACTATTTTTGGTTTGTGATGAATTTCATTCGTAATCAATTGCCCTTCCAAAGCTTCGATGACTCTGATTTTTGAAGCAGAACTTCCTATTTCAAACTCGACAATTTCCTTTTTGGAAGTATTGAAATTATTTGGTTTATCAAACTCGACATGTTTTACAAATGATTTCCCATTTTCGGCAACGAGTTCACCATCAATGTAGGTTTGCAACACTTTAAAATTAGTTAAATCTTCCACCACAATAAAATCGGCAACATCGTTTTTTTGCAATAATCCAATGTTCATACTGTAATGTTTCACCGGATTGATGCATGCCATCTGCAATATTTTGAACAAGTCAAAACCTTTGGCAACAGCGCGGGCACAAAGCAAATTGATATGTCCAACAATCAAATCATCAGGATGTTTATCATCGGAACAAAACATCATATTTTCAAAATTATCAGGTAATAAATCGATTAAAGCTTCGAAATTTTTCGCCGCACTTCCTTCACGGATAAGGACTTTCATTCCCAGTGATAATTTTTCTGCACCTTCATCAAAAGTGAAACATTCGTGGTCGGTTGAAATTCCGGCAGCAATGTATTTTTCAATTGGTGCACCACGCAATCCCGGCGCATGACCGTCAACAGGTTTGTTGAAATGTTTTGCCCAGGCTATCTTTTTCAAAACTTCTTCATCATCAAACAAAACGCCAGGGTAATTCATCATTTCAGACAAATAATAAATATCAGGCGAAGCCATTAATTCCTTGATTTGTTCCGAGTCAATTACAGCTCCAGCCGTTTCAAAAAATGTTGCAGGAACGCATGATGGCGCTCCAAAATGAAACTTCAACGGCACTTTTTTACCGTTTTCAATCATATAATGAACACCGTCTTTTCCTAGTACATTTGCAATTTCGTGCGGGTCAGAAATCGTCCCAACGGTTCCATGAAGCACAGCTAATTTTGCAAATTCAGAAGGCACTAACATTGAACTTTCAATATGGATATGTGAATCGACAAAACCCGGAAGAATATAGTTTTTGATCATGTGTTCTTTTGGTGTGATAGAAGTTATTTTTCCGTTTTCAACCGTGATTTCTCCTGAATATATGTTGCGATTTTGAATGTCGACAATCTGACCTTGAATTTGCATTTTGTAATGATTTAATAGTTCAAAAGTAATAAATATTAATTTGGGTTTGCTTAATAAATTATACACAAAAACTACCTTAATCTTTAAAGCCTTTCATGTATTTTTGTTTGAAATAACTTCGTACTTCTAATTTTGTAAATCGTACTTATTACATGCGCTGGACACTCAAACCAAAACCCGATTCCCAAAGAGTAAAAGATTTGGCTTCCCAATTAAAAGTGGATGAGCTAATCGCAACGCTTTTGGTACAACGCGGCATTGAAACCTTTGAGCAGGCGCGTGAATTTTTTCGTCCGAGTTTGGATGATTTGCACAATCCGTATCTGATGAAAGATATGGACAAGGCAGTTTCCCGAATTGAAAAAGCGATTACCAACGGCGAAAATATTATGGTCTTTGGCGATTATGATGTCGATGGAACTACTGCTGTTTCTCTGGTTTCATCTTATCTGAAAAGCTATTATCCTAATATTGCGACTTATATTCCGGATCGCTATGACGAAGGTTACGGAATATCCTATAAAGGAATTGACTTTGCCGATGATAACGGAATTTCATTGATTATTGCATTGGATTGCGGAATAAAATCTATTGAGTATATTGCTTATGCAAATGAAAGAAATATCGATTTTATCATCTGTGACCATCATCGGCCAGGTAATGAATTGCCCAGTGCGGTTGCGGTTCTCGACCCGAAACGCGAAGATTGTTCGTATCCCTATGATGAATTGTGTGGTTGTGGCGTTGGCTTCAAATTAATTCAGGCTTTAGGCCAAAACAGAAATCAAACTATTGATGATTTATTGATTTATCTCGATTTGGTTGCCACGGCAATTGCAGCTGATATTGTTCCGATGACAGGTGAGAACAGGATTTTGGCCAAATTTGGATTAGAAGTTATTAATACAAATCCGCGACCCGGAATTAAAGCATTGGTACAAAACGTAAAGAAAAAAGTGTTGACGATTACTGATGTCGTTTTCATTATCGCGCCGCGAATAAACGCTGCAGGGAGAATAAAACACGGCAACGCTGCGGTTTCTTTATTGACCGAATACGATTTGGACCAAGCCGAACAATTTGCTTCTGAAATAGAAAAATATAACTCTGACAGAAAGGATTTAGACAAACAAATTACGATTGAAGCTTTAGATCAAATAGAAATTAATGAGGAAACAGATAGGTTTACTACCGTCGTTTATCATGAAAACTGGCATAAAGGTGTTATTGGAATTGTGGCTTCGCGATTGATTGAAACTTATTATCGCCCCACAATCGTCTTTACCAAAAGTGGCGACAAACTTGCAGCTTCGGCGCGTTCTGTAAAAGATTTTGATATTTATAATGCGTTGGAAGCAAGTTCCGAACATCTGGAACAATTTGGCGGACACATGTATGCTGCAGGAATGACTTTGAAAGAGGAAAATTATCAGAATTTTAAAAATGCTTTTGAAAAAGTAGTTTCGGAAACCATTCACCCCGATTTATTAACTCCGGAAATTTCCATCGATGCCGAAATTGACTTGACAGATATCAATGAAAGATTGGTGCGATTGCTAAACCAGTTTGAGCCTTTTGGACCACAGAATATGACACCGACATTTATAACCAAAAACCTAAAAGATTCGGGTTATGCCAAGCAATTAGGAAAAGATGAAGAACATTTAAAACTATTTGTAAAGCAAAATAACTCGGATGGTTTTGGTGCGATTGGTTTTGGATTGGGCAATAAATTAGAGTTGGTAAAAAATAAAAATCCTTTCGATGCAGTTTATTGCATAGATGAAAACGAATTTAATGGAAATGTGAAAGTACAGTTAAGGTTGAAGGATTTAAGATAGATTTTTAGAGTTGTCTTTGTAATCGGTTATCAGCCATGTAAGGAAAACGGCAATTGAAAATGACCAATAAAAGTATTTTGCTAAATCTCCTTCTAAATTCCCAAGAAAGAATGCTAGGCCAAACAAAGCTAAAGAGACAATTAATTCAATTATGCCGTGAATTTTAAACGGAATAATTTTAAAAAATCCCAATTCGAATTGCGTACATATCGTCAATAATAAATGAATTACTCCAAGGACATAAGTAAATTTTGAAGTTATATCCGGTAAAGCAAAAAATGTTGGTGAAATGAATAAAAATAAAACAACACCGTAATCTACAGCTCCGTGAATTCTTGAATTGAGTCTCATATCATTTAATTTAAAGCTAAAGATACAATAATTCGATAAAGAATTTAATTAAAAGAAAATCTAGAGATGACCTTAATACTCCTTCAGCTCAAAGTTCTTGCCATCAAAAACACCATAAGTAAAATAGCCAATCCAATCGCCAAGGTTGACATATTGTGAGTTTTCGCCAACAGTTAGCACCATTGGTAAATGACGATGACCAAAAATAAGGTAATTGTAATGTTTTGTTTCGAGTTTTCGTTTGGCATATTGTACCAGCCATTCATTTTCTTCACCAAGAAATTTTACATCGGCATCGCCTGAAATGAGTTTATTTTTTACCGAAAGATATTGTGCGAGTGTAACACCAATATCCGGATGAAGCCAGCGATAAAGCCATTTTGAAAACGGGCTCGTAAACACTTTTTTCATGCGTTTATAACCTTTGTCGCCTGGGCCTTTTCCGTCGCCATGACCAATCAAAAAAGTTTTTCCATTGAATTCATATTCCTGATTATCGTGATAAACCGGAATATTAAGTTCTTTTTGAAAATAATCACCCATCCACAAATCATGGTTGCCCACAAAGAAATAAATTGGAATTCCGCTATCGCGGATTTCAGCTAATTTGCCCAGAACTCTCACAAAACCTTTCGGCACAACGGTTTTATATTCAAACCAAAAATCAAATAAATCACCCAAAAGGAAAATGCATTCGGCATCTTTTTTTACTTCGTCAAGCCAGGCGACAAACTTTTGCTCACGCGGAAAACTTTCTTCAGGCGTTGGTGCGCCAAAATGCTGGTCGGAGGCAAAATATATTTTTTTGTTTGGAGAAATAGTCATCAATAGTTGAAGTTATTCGTTATCTGAGGCATACCATTCGGCAAAAGAAGTATCTGTTTCCTGTAATTTAAGCGAATGTAATTTAATGTCAGCGGGCAAACGATTTTTTATTTTTTGAGCAAAATCAGTTACCATATTTTCACTCGTAGGTTGATAATTTACTAAAATCACATGATGCCCACGTTTTTTTAATTCGGCAGCCAATTCGACATGCGGCGTATTTTTATTAAAAACAGTAGCATGGTCAAAAGCGTCAACAATCTCTTCTTTGACAATTTTTTTCAAATCAGAAAAGTCAATCACCATTCCGAATTTCACATTAGAAGTATCCGAAATAGGCTGTCCAATAACTGTTACAGACAATTTATAACTATGCCCGTGCACATTTTTACATTTGCCATCATAACCATAGAGCGCATGTCCAGTTTCGAAAGAAAATTGTTTGGTGATTCTGATGTTATTCATGCTTTTGAATTTATTTCATCCGTTCGACCAATTCTTGATCTCGGGTGCTGCAAAGGTAATTACTTTTTTAGTTCAAGTAAATTTATAATAATTATTAAAAAGATGGGTTTTGAATTGCTATTTGTTTCTATAAAATATATATTTGCCCAACACTTTGGGGGATTAGCTCATTTGGCTAGAGCGCTTGCCTGGCAGGCAAGAGGTAACCGGTTCGACTCCGGTATTCTCCACAAAAAAGCCTAAATCAATTGATTTAGGCTTTTTTTATTTCTCTTTTTTTAAATCTTCGGCTACTTTTTCTAATTCGGCATACCAATCTTCACCAAATTTTCGAATCAAAGCTTCTTTTACAAATTTATATACAGGAACTTCAAGTTCTTTTCCTAATAAACACGCAGGATTGCAAATATCCCAACGGTCATAATTGACTGCGGCGAATTCGGTAAAATCCTTTACACGAATCGGATACAAATGACATGAAACTGGTTTTTTCCAATCGATTATTCCTTGATTATACGCTTGTTCTATTCCACAAAGCGCTGTCTTTCCATCAAAAATCACATACGCACAATCTTTGTTATCAATCAGTGGTGTTTCCAAATCCTGATCAGTTCCCACAACCCAAGTTCCCAGTCTTTCGATAGCTTCTATACCTTCTTTTCGTAGAAAAGGTTTTACTTTTGGATAGATTTCTTCCAGAATTTTGGTTTCTTCTTTTGTCAAAGGTGCACCAGCATCGCCATCTACACAACACGCGCCATGACAAGCCGAAAGATTACAAACAAAATCTTTTTCGAGGATGTCTTCAGAAACGATGGTTTTGCCTAATTGAAACATAAATGAATTTGGGATTAATGATTGAATTCCTTGCAAAAATAGCCAATTTAGATTTGGGATTTGGAATTTCCATTTTGGAATTTAGTACTTTTGGGAAAAGTAATTTATGAACTTCGATTTTAGAGAAATAGCCACAGCCACAATGGTGCTTTTTGCCGTGATTGATATCGTCGGAAGTATTCCTGTGATTATTGGTTTACGTGCGAAATTTGGTCATATACAATCAGAAAAAGCATCTTTGGTTTCAGCCGGAATTATGATCGCGTTTCTTTTTGTAGGTGAAGAAATCCTGAAATTGATTGGTATTGATGCCAATTCATTTGCTGTTGCAGGTTCGTTTGTATTGTTCTTTTTAGCGTTAGAAATGATACTCGGAATCAGATTATACAAAGACGAAAAAGCAACTTCGGCTTCAATAGTTCCGATTGCATTCCCCTTGGTTGCCGGCGCCGGAACAATGACAACATTGCTTTCACTGCGAGCTGAATTTCAATCTATAAATATAATTGTAGCCATACTTCTGAATATTATTTTGGTGTATTTAGTTCTGAAATCTTCGGGCAAAATTGAAAAAATGCTTGGAGAAAACGGACTGAGCATTATCAGAAAAGTTTTTGGCATTGTGCTTTTAGCGATTGCTGTTAAATTATTCGCTGCTAATGTTAAAGGTCTCTTTGCGTAATGCCAAAATTTAGTATTTTTGTCCTCTAAATGTAGTTCATGAAAATTTTCACAAACATTCTTCTTTTTATTGCTATTGCGTTGATAATAGTAAATATCTTTCTTCTTGATTTTAAAAATCCTTTTGAAGGTAACAGCATGGTAGCTTTGATTGGCATCGTAGCTTCTTTTTGTGCCGTTTTTATTCTTATGATTTTCAGAATGTCAAAAAAAATCGAAGAAAAGCTTAAACACTAAAGATTTAAAATCACAAATTTCAAGCACCAAATTCCAACTTTTTGAAGCATTGGGATTTGGAATTTCAATATAATAAAGTTTAACTTATGTATGATGTATTGATTATTGGTGGAGGCGTTTCAGGTCTGTCATGCGCTTTGGTTTTGGGTTCGGCTCACAAAAAAGCATTTGTACAGGATAAAAAAATTGGAATTATCACGCATCAAAAAATATCTTCACTTCAGGAAGCTATATTTTACAATGCTTATGGCGTTCCATCAGGAAAATTAGGTTCAGAATTATTGACTGAAAGTACTGAACATCTGCAACAATTATATCCGCATGTAACTCAAATTGAAGGCGAAAAAGTATTGAAAGTATCAGGCGAATTTCCAAACTTTACGGTTACAACCAATAAGAATTCGCATCAAACTAAAAGCATTGTTGTTGCAATTGGCTATTCTAACACTTTTGATATTGAAGGTTTGATGAACTTTGTTGAGCCACACAAAAAAGCAATAGCAGAAAAGCAACGAATTCAACTCAAAAATGAAGATCATAAAGTTGCTGAAGGAATTTATGTAGTAGGAACGCTTGCAGGTTGGCGCAGTCAGTTAGCCATTGCAGCAGGAAGTGGCGCTGCCGTTGCTACTGATATCCTGACTTTGTGGAATAACGGAATTTCTTCACAAAGCCACGATTCGATAAAAAAATAGTTTATTTCAAGACTGCTTTCAGCATCGTATCATCCTTAAGAATGACATTGTAGTATTGGCTTTCGCCAAATAATTGTCGGGCTAATTCAGCGGTAATGTATTTTTTGACCACAGTTTTATTATTCTCCAATTTCATGTCCAATCCAACGCCTTTTAGATACCCTTCAAATTTTGAAGTGTAACTATCATCATTTTGCATTTGAGCTAAGAATTGTTGAAACTTCAATCCTTTGAATAAGTTTCTGTTTTTGTCGAGTTGTTCAAAAACGAAATGGCCTACAATACCGGAATTAAGAATATAAGCCAAATTCTCTTCTCCTTTTTTTACTTCAAGCGGCACAAAAATATCGGGTACAATTCCACCGCCGCCATAAACTGTTCTGCCTTTCTTGGTTTTGAATTTAAGCGAATCTGCGACTTTTATTTTATCTTTTTCATAGAGTTCGCCACTTTCAAAACGCGTTTCAAAATCATGGCTGTATTTTTCGCCTTCGCCTTTTATATATGGTTTTTGAATCGAACGCCCACTTGGAGTGTAATATCTGGAAATCGTTAACCGAACGGCCGAGCCGTCATCAAAATCCATTTCGCGCTGCACCAATCCTTTTCCGAAAGAACGTCTGCCTACAATAGTTCCTCTATCATTATCCTGAATAGCACCAGCCAGAATCTCACTTGCCGAAGCAGAGTTTTCGTCAACTAAGACATAAAGTTTTCCGGTTTCAAAAATGCCTTCTGTTGTTGCATAAGTTTTATCGACTGTTCCTTTTCTATTTTTGGTAAAAACAATAAGCTCTTTATCTTTTAGGAATTCGTCAGCAATTGACACAGCTCTTTCAAGATAACCGCCGCCATTATCACGAAGGTCAATGATTAAAGTGGTCATTCCCTGTTTTTTCAATTTCTCTAAACCAGCTCTGAATTCATCATAGGTGTTTTCTGCAAAACGATTTATTTTAATATAGCCCGAAGTTTTGTTGAGCATCAAATAAGTGTCAACGCTTTTTATCGGAACGACTTCGCGTACAACATTCAGTTTTAGTTTTTTGTTGGTACTTTTTCTAAAGACCGTCAACAAAACATTAGAACCTTCTTCGCCTTTTAGTTTGTTGAATAAACTATCTGTTGGCAATTTTCGGCCAAAAAGTTTGGTTTTATCTGCGTATAAAATTCTGTCTCCTGAAAGGATTCCTGCTTTTTGCGCTGGTCCATTTTCTAAAGGTTTAACCACAGTAACGGTGTCATTATACATATAAAAATTCACACCAATACCCACAAAATCACCTTTCATGATTTCGGCTTCCGAAGTTTGTTCACTTGCAGGTAGATATACCGAATGTGGATCGAGGTTTGCCAAAATGCTGTTTACGGTCATGTCAACAATTGAATCAGAATTGACATCATCAACATATTCTTCGTTAATAAAATCGATTAGTCGTTCAATTTTGACTTTTCGGGCGTTTTGTTTTGATAAGGTTCGCTTCGGAAAATTAACCATGCCACCAATGACAACTCCCATGGCAACGCATGCAAATAATAGTATTGGTAAGTATTTTTCCTTTGATTTCATATATGCTGTCCCGAAGATTCGGGATTATTTTTTATTGATTTAAATCTTCAATTTGAGTAACAGCAACTCCTGCTTTTTCTAAAAATTCCAGACCAGTATTATCACGATACCCGTTTTGAAAAACAACTCGTTTGATTCCCGATTGATGGATTAGTTTGCTGCATTCTTTGCAAGGAGAAAGCGTAATGTATAAAGTCGCATTTTCACAAGTTTGTGTAGAACGAGCTACTTTTGAAATAGCATTTGCTTCGGCATGAAGCACAAACCATTGTGTTAATCCTTCTTCATCTTCGCAGCAGTTTTCAAAACCAGACGGTGTTCCGTTATAACCATCAGAAATAATCATTCGGTCACGAACAATAATGGCTCCAACCTGTTTGCGTTTGCAATAGGAAAGTTTGCTCCATTCGGCAGCAATTCTTAGATAAGCAATATCGTATTTGAGTTGTTTTGTTTCTTTCATTTATTCTGAACTTGTTTCAGAATCTTTTGCAGGATTCTTTAAAATCAAAAGGTTTTTCATCTAGCCTCTCGTCATGCAGACGAGACAGAAATATGGACAGCAAATATACCGAAACCTTTCGCTTCAATTCTAATTATTTAACCCAAATTTCACTTCTGATAATCATCGGGATTACTACGCCGACTACAAAGGCAGAAACAATTAAAATCCAGTCGCGTTTTGAGAATTTGAGTAAGGTTTGAACAACATAAGCGAGTAGTAAAGCCAAAAGAACCACAATGATTTGTGATACGCCAAACCCAAGTGAAGATTCAAAAAGAGGCAACAACTTATCGGTTGGTTTTCCGGAAAGATGCGCATTCAAATAATTAGCAAAACCCAATCCGTGAATGATTCCGAATAACGAAGTGACAATCGCGATAAAGGTAATACCGTCTTTTTTGCTTGATTTTCCTGAAGAAAGAATGTTGTATAAAGCGGTTATAAGAATAATTATCGGAATGATAAAAGCTACAATATTGACCTTAATCGCTATAACATTAAAAACGGAAAGCATCAGCGCCAAAGTATGCCCAGCGGTGAATAATGAAACAAGAATCAGAATTCTTTTCCATGATTTGAATTCATAAGGAACGGTGAGCGCTAAAAGAAACAAAACATCATTGTAGGCAAGAATATTCCACATGTGTTTTAATCCAATAGTGAAGTAAATCAAGAAATCTGACATAGTATTTGGGTTGTTTGGCTTTGTAAACTTACAATTTATTTTGTTTTGCCATAAAAAATAAACCCTAAAATCGATGAAAAACATTTTTTGATTTCCATTTCCAAAAAAGGGGATTTTGAATTATATTTGCATCTTAAAACCAATAAGATTATGTCATTTTCAGATTTATTTGATAGCGAATTTAAAAGTAGAAATAAAGGTCATTTTTCAGCAATTGTGCGTGTTGCAATTGCCGATGGCGATTTGAGCAGAGAAGAAAAAGATTTCCTTGATAAACTGGCAGTTCGTTTAGAAATTTCGGCAGCAGAATATGAAGAGATTTTGGAAAATCCTTTGAAATACCCAATCAATGCACCTTATTTGCATATACAACGTTTGGAGCGTTTGTATGATTTGTCAAGAATGGTTTATGCAGATCATATTCTTGGACCAAAACAAAAAGAAATCCTGACTAAATTTGCTTTAGCACTTGGATTTACACCGGGAAACGTTTCTTTTATTGTTGATAAGGCAATGTCCTTATTGATGCTGAATGTAGATTTAGATTCTTTCATTTACGAAATGACTCATATGAATAAATAGTAGCAAAGTTGCAAAGCAGCTGAGTTACAGAGTCAAAAAAGCCGATATCATTTGATGTCGGCTTTTTTGTATCAAATAGTTAAAAACTTTGAAACTTTGGGACTTTGAAACTCTGCAACCACAATTAGCTATACTTCGCCATATAAGATTCAGCCTTTTCGACCATATTGTAGCTTCCGCAGAAAAACGGAACGCGTTCATGTAATTCGGTTGGTTCAAGTTCCATAATCCTTCCAAAACCATTAGAAGCTTTTCCGCCGGCTTGTTCAGCAATAAATGCCATCGGATTGCATTCGTATAACAAACGGAGTTTCCCGTTTGGTGCTTTTGAACTCGTTGGATAAATATAAATTCCGCCTTTAATCATGTTTCTGTGAATATCGGAAACCAAACTTCCAATATAGCGTGAAGTATAAGGTCTGTCGCCTTCTTCCAGCTGACAATATTTCAAATAATCTTTTACACCTTGCGGAAAATGAACATAGTTTCCTTCGTTGATGGAATAAATATTCCCGTCTTTTGAAAACTGCATGTTTGGGTGTGATAAGTAAAAAGTTCCAATCGCGGGATTTAAAGTAAACCCATTCACGCCATGACCGGTTGTGTAAACCAACATCGTAGAAGTTCCATAAATCACATAACCAGCGGCAACTTGTTGCGTGCCTGGTTGTAGAAAATCTTTTGTACAGACCGGAGTTCCAACGGGTGTAACACGTCTGTAAACAGAAAAAATAGTTCCCACAGAAACGTTTACATCAATATTTGACGAACCATCAAGCGGATCCATTAAAACAACATATTTATTGCTATGGCTTTTGTCAGAACCAGCTACGGTTATAAAATCGTCGTTTTCTTCCGATGCAATTCCGCAGACAATTTCTCTGTTGATTAAGGTTTGGATAAAAATATTATTCGCATAAACATCCAGTTTTTGCTGGTCTTCACCTTGAACGTTTTGCTCTCCGGCAGCGCCAACAATGTCAACCAAACCGGCTTTGTTTACTTTGTAACTTACTACTTTAGCTGCTAATCTGATGGAATTGATAATTCTGGATAATTCTCCCGAAGAATATTTGAATTCTTCTTGTTTTTCGATGATAAATTCACCTAAGGTTTTGTTGCGTTCTTCCATTCCGAAATCGTTGTAGTTGTTTGTGCAAATATCGATAAATTTGCCAAAGAAAAAATCTATTTCGCGAAGAAATTAATAATTGTATTTTTGCGTAAAATTTGACACAAATGAATATCCGAAAAGGAGAAAAAAAAGATATGAAAGCCGTTCTTGATTTAATTCAGGAATTAGCCACTTTCGAAAAAGAACCCGATGCGGTTGTGCTAACTGTTGCCGATTTAGAACGAGACGGATTTGAAGATTATCCATTGTTTCACACTTTCGTAGCTGAGGTTAATAATGAGATTGTTGGCATAGCGTTATATTATTATCGCTATTCAACATGGAAAGGCAAAACCATTCATTTGGAAGATTTGATTGTCAAAGAAAAAATGCGCGGCTCAGGTTTGGGATTTGCGTTGTATTCTAAAATTATCGAGCAAGGCCAACTGGATAAAGTGCGCCGAATAGAATGGAATGTGCTCGATTGGAACACACCGGCAATCGATTTTTATATCAAATCGGGAGCAAGAATTCTAGACGACTGGCGAGTAGCGCAAATGGATGAAACAGGCATTTCAAATTTTTTAGAAAATTTGAAAGCCAAATAATAAAAATCAAATTCCAAATTCCAATTATTGGAATTTGGAGTTTTAATTATTGGAATTTTAAAATTAGAAGAATGAGAATTTTTAAATTTGGTGGCGCATCGGTAAAAGATGCTGAAGGAATAAAAAATGTATTTAGCGTATTGGAAAAAGTAGGTCACGAAGACACACTTTTGGTGATTTCAGCAATGGGAAAAACCACAAATGCACTGGAAATTGTAATCAAGAATTATTTTGAAAAATCAGGTGAACTGAATTCTTCTTTACAGGATGTTCGAAAGTACCACAACCAAATTTTGTTGGATTTATTTGACGATGAAGACCACGACGTTTTTTATGCGGTAAACAGTCATTTTGCCGATTTAGAATATTTTATCCGAAGCAATAAATCGCCAAATTATAACTTTGTGTATGACCAGGTTGTGAGCTTTGGAGAAATTGTTTCGACTACAATCGTAAGCCATTATTTCAATTACGCGGGTTTAAAAAACAACTGGATTGACGTTAGGAATTTTATTAAAACTGATGCAACTTATCGCGATGCAGAAGTTAATTGGGAAAAAACACAACAAATCATTTCAAAAGGAATTAAGAAAAAAGCGCTTAACATCACTCAGGGATTTTTAGGTTCGGACGAAAATAATTTCACTACAACTTTGGGTCGCGAAGGTTCCGATTACACCGCTGCAATTTTTGCCTATTGCTTAAATGCCGAAAGTGTTACGATTTGGAAAGACGTTCCCGGAGTTTTGAATGCCGATCCGCGTTATTTTGAAAATGCAGTGCTGTTGAATCAGATATCATATCGCGAAGCAATCGAGCTGGCGTTTTACGGAGCTTCGGTAATTCACCCAAAAACATTACAGCCGTTACAAAAAAAGGAAATTCCGTTGTTTGTAAAGTCTTTTGTGAATCCACTTTTGCCTGGAACAAGCGTCTCAAAAGGTCAAGATTTAGAGCCAAAAACACCTTGTTTTATTGTAAAAAGAGATCAATTGCTGATTTCATTATCGTCTATCGATTTCTCATTCATCATGGAAGAAAACATCAGCGAGATTTTTGCAATGTTCCACCAATACAAAATCAAAGTTAGCCTGATTCAGAATTCTGCGATTAGCTTTTCGGTTTGTATCGAAGATAAATTTGGTAATTTCAATGAGGCAAAAAACATTTTGTCCAAAAAATTCAAAGTTTCATACAATGAAAATGTATCGCTTTTTACCATCAGGCATTTTACAAAAGAAGCAGCAGAAATGGTCGAAAAAGACAAAACCGTTTTGCTAAAGCAAATTTCAAGAGAAACGATGCAGATTGTGACGAAAGAGTAATTTTTATACTCAAAACAGCTTTTTTACGTTTATAATATGTATGCTAAAAAAACTTTTTTTATTGTTGGTCTTCATAAGTTTTTCCCAGCTTTCGGCTCAGGAAATCAAGACCTTATATAACAGTAAAAAAGTTGCCGTTTCCAATGATACAATCGAGATTGAAAAGGTCAGCATCAGTCCAAGTTTCTTCAAATTACAAAACTCCGAAGGCAAGGAAATTGATACAAGTTTCTATAAAATTGATTTCAAAAAAGGAAAACTGGTTTTTAAAAACGGATTTACTTCTCAGGATAGTTTGACGGTTCGTTATTTCAAATTTCCGGAGCAGTTAACCAAAACCTATAGCATTTATGACCAGGACAGAGTTGTTGCCAATGACGGCAGCAATTTGTATAAAGTCAATCGCTCTATCAAAAAATTTGTGCCGTTTGACGGTTTGAATACTTCGGGAAGCATCACGCGTGGCGTTACGATTGGAAACAACCAAAATGCTTCGGTAAGTTCCAATCTCGATTTGCAAATCACAGGAAAAATATCTGATAAAGTCTCGCTTCGCGCTTCGATTCAGGATTCCAATATTCCGCTTCAGGATAATGGATATTCCCAAAAACTCGATGAATTCGACCAGATTTTCATCGAATTGTTTACAGATAAATGGAATATTCGTGCCGGCGATTTATTTCTTGAAAACCGACAGTCAAAATTTCTGAATTTCAATAAAAAAGTACAGGGACTTTCGACGCATTTCACTTTTGGCGGCGAAGAAAACAAGACTGATATTTTTGCTTCGGCAGCTTTGGTACGCGGACAATATGCGAAAAGTGCGTTCACTGGTCAGGAAGGAAATCAAGGCCCATATAAATTACGGGGCAATAATGGGGAACTATATGTCTTGGTCATTTCGGGTTCGGAACGGGTTTACGTCAATGGAATTCTGCGCAAGCGAGGCGAAAGCAATGATTATATTATCGATTATAATGCTGGAGAAATAACATTTACATCGCTGTTTCCAATAACTTCTGAAATGCGGATTGTCATTGAATACCAATATTCAGATAGGAATTATACTCGATTTGTGACTTATGCCGGAACTAATCATCAGGCAAAAAATTGGAGTTTGGGCGGTTATTTATATTCTGAAAATGATGTGAAAAACCAACCGCTGCAACAAAATTTAAACGCAGAACAAGTTGCGATTTTGAGTAACGCCGGAGATAATATCAATTTGATGAATGCACCATCAGCGTATCCGGATTCGTATTCAGAAAATAAAATTCTGTACAAAAAAATCATAGTTACCGGCGGAGAAGCTTTTGAATATTCAAATGTTTCTACAGATGAATTATACAACGTGAGATTTACTTTGGTTGGGAATAATCTTGGGAATTATATTTTGACAAATTCTTCCGCAATTGGTAAAATTTACCAATATGTAGAGCCTATAGCCGGGATTTCGCAAGGAAATTATGAACCGATAACACGTTTGGTAGCGCCTACAAAAATCCAAATTGCAACTGTTTTAGGGAAATACAATCCGGGCGAAAAAACTTCGATTGATTTTGAGGTCGGTGTAAGCAATAATGATTTGAATTTGTATTCTGCTATTGATGATAACAATAATAAAGGTGTTGCCGGGAAACTGAATTTCAAGCAACGCTTATTTACCAAAAAATGGGAAATTGACGCTTTTGGAAATTATCAGTATTTGCAGGAAAATTTCAAAACCATTGAACGTTTGTTCAATATCGAGTTTAATCGCGACTGGAATTTGACCACTTTTGAAGGCAATCAAAGTTTACTGATTAACGGTTTGGATTTCGTTCTGCCCAAAAAAGGAAAGCTAACCTATCAGTTCGAAAAACTGGATTTCTCCAAAAGTTTTTCGGGAAACCGTCATATCATTAATGGCTTGTTCAACCTTAACAATTGGAATATTCTTCAAAACAGCAGTTACCTAAAAAGTGACGGAACATACTCCAATTCAACGTTTATCCGAAACCAATCACAGGTTCGTTATAACTTTAAAAAGAATTGGATTGGCAGTAGTCTGCGTTTCGAGAACAATAAAGAGAAATTAGTTGCAGCACAGCAATTATCATCTTTGAGCCAGCGTTTTACCGAATATGGCGCTTTTGTTGGACGCGGCGACAGTACCAAAGTTTTTGTGGAATTAGGTTATTTACAACGTCTTAATGATAGTTTGCAAAATGGTTTTTTGCAAAGAGTAAATACGTCGCAATCTTATTATTTGAAATCGAAATTATTGCAAAACAAGAAAAGCGATTTGTCTTTGTTTGTCAATTACAGAAATCTGAAATACGTTGATAACACAAGAAAAAACGAGCCTTCATTGAATTCGAGATTGTTGTATAACGACAAATATTTTAACCAACTGATGCTGGTTACAACAGCTTATGAAACTACTTCGGGAACAATCGCGCAACAGGAATTCACGTATTTAGAAGTCGAGCCAGGACAAGGAGTTTACACTTGGATTGATTACAACGGCAACGGCATTCAGGAATTGGAAGAGTTTGAAGTTGCTGCTTTTCCGGATCAGGCAAAATATGTTCGTGTGTTTTTACCGAATCAGACATTTGTAAAAACGCATCAGAATAAATTTTCACAAGCGGTGACTTTAAATCCGAGTCAATGGCAAAATGCAGCAGGATTCAAACAGGTTTTGTCCCATTTTTATAACCAGACATCTTTTTTAATCGAGCGAAAAATAAAGAGAAACGGCGACAATTTTGACTTAAATCCGTTTTCAACTTCAGATGAAAATCTTTTGGGCTTGAATACGAGTTTTAGAAATAGTCTGTTTTACAATAGAGGAAAGCAGAAACATTCTGTAACCTATACATTCATCACAAACCGAATTAAGAACTTGCTCTCTGTTGGTTCGCAGGAAAATGAAAACAGCACGCATCAGTTGCAATATTCGCATTTAGTTCAAAAAACATGGCTTTTTACTTTGGGAACCGAAACTTCGAAATCTGATTTGACTTCTGAAAATTACAGCAGCAAAAATTATAAAGTCGAGGGCTATCAAATTGGCCCAAAGATTTCTTATTTATTCAATAAAAATGCGAGTTGGGATGTTTTTTATGAATACCAAAACAAAGAAAATCAAATTGGGAATTCTGAAAAATTATTGCAGAACCGATTTGGGACTTCTTTTTCTTATGCCAATGATAAGAAAGTTACGATGAATGGAGAGTTTTCTTTGTATCAGAATAAATTCGAGGGCAATGCCCAATCTGCTGTGGCATTTCAAATGTTGGAAGGATTACAGCCTGGGAAAAATATGACCTGGCGATTGTTGCTTCAAAAAAATCTAACGCAGTTTTTGGATATCAACATTATCTATCAAGGCAGAAAAACTGAAACCAGCCAAACTATTCACACAGGAAATATACAATTAAGAGCATATTTTTAACATTATTGAATGGTATTGCATTTATTTTTTTCTTAATTTTATCCATATAATCCAATAAATAAAATATCATGAAAAAATTATTTTTATTGTGCTTCCTTTTTGTTTTTATAGCAGCAACAAATGCTCAGGAAACAAAAGTAGTTAAGGCTAAAACGAAAGCTAAAACTGAAGTTAAAGTAACAACACCTAAGCTTAAAAAAGATGGAACCCCGGACAAGCGTTATAAAGATGACGCAAAAGATGTTAAGCTTAAAAAAGACGGAACAGTTGACAAACGCTATAAAGCCAAAGAAAACAGTGCTTCGGCAACTGGAGTTGCAAAATCAACTTCCGGAAAAACTGGAGCTGCTGTTAATAAAGTAGAAGCAAAGACAAAAAAAGTAATCAAAGAAAGAGTATCCAACGAAAAAGCGCCAAGAACTCCGGATAAAGTGACTGGAAAATATAATGGTAAAAAAGTGTACACTGGGCCAAGAGGAGGAAGATATTACATCAACTCTAATGGTAATAAAACCTATATTTCGGATGATAAATAAGAAATAAAGTAAACACTTTTCGAAGAGCGGTTTTTCTACTGGAAAACCGCTCTTTTTTTGAGTCAAAAAATTACATTTTCAGAAGATAAAAAATGTTAAAATTTTACTATCAGAAAATTCGTAATTCTCTTTGTTTTAGGGCTTTTAGAAAAATTTATAAATTTTAAATAATTGAAAATCAATACGATACAAAAAACACATTACGAACAGTAATTTGTTAAAAATGTTAAAAACTAGAGCGTATTGTGAATAAGTTTAACTTCCATTTTACGTTTCATTTAGTAATCTTTGTAACATACAGATTTCAATAAGAAATCATCCAAATATTAAAAAGACAAATTCAAAATGGCCAGCATAGAACCAATTTTACAAGAAAACAAAAACCGCTTCGTGATTTTCCCAATAAAACATCACGATATATGGGATTGGTACAAAAAAATGGAAGCCAGTTTCTGGACTGCAGAAGAAATTGATTTGCACCAGGATTTGTCTGATTGGAACAACAAACTGAATGATGATGAGAAATATTTTATCAAGCACATTTTAGCTTTTTTCGCGGCTTCTGACGGAATTGTAAATGAGAATTTGGCTGAGAATTTTGTAAACGAAGTGCAATATCCGGAAGCTAAGTTTTTCTACGGTTTCCAAATCATGATGGAAAATATCCACAGCGAAACCTATTCGCTTTTGATTGATACTTACGTGAAAGACGAAGCCGAAAAAGCGCAGCTTTTCAACGCATTGGAAGTTTTTCCGGCG
The DNA here is from genome assembly GCF_039916025.1 of Flavobacterium sp. Classification (GTDB taxonomy): domain Bacteria; phylum Bacteroidota; class Bacteroidia; order Flavobacteriales; family Flavobacteriaceae; genus Flavobacterium. Next base: position 23,961 of record NZ_JBDSMB010000158.1, on the reverse strand, counting down.
ATTAAGAAAAAAGCAGATTGGGCTTTAAAATGGATTAGTTCTGATTCGTTTGCCGAAAGATTGATTGCTTTTGCAGCTGTTGAAGGAATATTTTTCTCAGGAGCATTCTGTTCAATTTACTGGTTGAAAAAGCGTGGATTAATGCCAGGCTTAACATTTTCAAATGAATTAATTTCACGTGACGAAGGTGTTCACTGCGATTTCGCCGTGCATTTACACAACCACCATTTGATTCACAAAGTTTCAAAAGCCAGAATTGCAGAAATTATTACCGATGCTTTAGACATCGAGCGTGAGTTTGTTACCGAATCGCTTCCTGTTAGTTTGATTGGGATGAACGCTGGTTTAATGACACAATATTTAGAATTCGTTGCCGATAGATTATTGGTAGAATTAGGTTGCAAAAGAGTATACAACTCAAGCAATCCATTCGATTTTATGGACATGATTTCGTTACAGGGAAAAACCAATTTCTTCGAAAAACGCGTTGCAGAATACCAAAAAGCAGGCGTAATGAACACCGATTCAGAATCTGGAAAAATCAGTTTCGACGCTGATTTTTAATTAGCACCAAGCTTTTAGCAGTTAGCTATCAGCTAAAATCATTATCAAGAATACCACCTCAGGCTAAAAAAAAGCTAAAAGCTGATGCCTGACAGCTAAAAGCTAAATTACAAATAACCAAAAGCAGCGAAGGGATTTTCTGTTTTTAAAAACGACAAGCTTATGTATGTAGTAAAAAGAGACGGCCACAAAGAGCCAGTAATGTTCGACAAGATCACGGACAGAATTAAAAAATTATGTTACGGATTGAACGATTTGGTCGACGCAGTAAAAGTCACCATGCGTGTAATCGAAGGCTTGTATGACGGAGTTACTACTTCAGAACTTGACAACTTAGCTGCAGAAACTGCCGCTTCCATGACAATTGCACACCCGGATTATGCACAATTAGCAGCGCGTATCGCGATTTCTAACTTGCATAAAAACACCAATAAATCATTCTCGGAAACCATGAAAGAAATGTACTTTTATGTAAATCCAAGAAATGGTCAAAAAGCACCATTATTATCTGATGAAGTGCACGAAGCTATTCAAGCTAATGCAGAATATTTAAATTCACATATCATTTACAACCGTGATTTCAATTACGATTACTTTGGTTTCAAAACTTTAGAGCGTTCGTATTTGTTAAAAATCAACGGAAAAATCGTTGAACGTCCACAACATATGTTGATGCGTGTTGCGGTTGGAATTCACTTAAACGACTTAGAATCCGTAATCGAAACTTACGATTTGATGTCGAAAAAGTTTTTTACGCATGCAACGCCAACCTTGTTTAACGCAGGAACGCCAAAGCCACAAATGTCTTCTTGTTTCTTATTGACAATGAAAGACGACAGCATCGACGGAATTTACGATACACTAAAACAAACAGCAAAAATTTCACAATCAGCAGGAGGAATTGGATTGTCAATTCACAATGTTCGTGCGACAGGATCCTATATTCGTGGTACAAACGGAACTTCAAACGGAATCGTTCCGATGTTGAGAGTTTTCAATGATACAGCTCGTTATGTAGATCAAGGTGGCGGAAAACGTAAAGGAAGTTTCGCGATTTATTTGGAAACCTGGCATGCTGATATTTTCGAATTTTTGGATTTGAAAAAGAATACCGGAAAAGAAGAAATGCGTGCACGTGATTTATTCTTCGCGATGTGGACATCGGATTTATTCATGAAACGCGTTCAGGAAGATACTACATGGACACTGATGTGCCCGAACGAATGCCCAGGATTATGTGATGTTTATGGAGACGAATTCGAAGCATTATACACCTCATATGAAGCACAAAACAAAGGAAGAAAAACGGTTAAAGCGCGTGAGCTTTGGGAGAAAATCCTCGAATCACAAATCGAAACCGGAACGCCATATATGTTGTATAAAGATGCAGCAAACAGAAAATCGAACCAAAAGAATTTGGGAACAATCCGTTCGTCAAACCTTTGTACCGAAATCATGGAGTACACTTCTGAAGACGAAATTGCAGTTTGTAATTTGGCTTCGCTTTCGTTACCAATGTTTGTTGAAAACGGTGAATTCAATCACGAATTGTTATACAACGTAACAAAACGCGTAACCAGAAACTTAAACAGAGTAATCGACAGAAATTACTATCCGGTAAAAGAAGCCGAAAACTCTAACCTTCGTCACCGTCCGGTTGGATTGGGTGTACAAGGTCTGGCTGATGCTTTCATTTTGTTGAGAATGCCTTTCACAAGCGACGAAGCTAAAAAACTGAATCAGGAAATTTTCGAAACTTTATACTTCGCAGCAGTAACCGCTTCGATGGAAGAAGCAAAAGTTGAGGGGCCATATTCTACTTTTAAAGGTTCGCCAATTTCAGAAGGAGAATTCCAACACAATCTTTGGAACATCAAAGACGAGGAACTTTCCGGTCGTTGGGATTGGGCAGCTTTGAGAAAAGAGGTTATGAAACATGGAGTTAGAAACTCACTATTGGTTGCGCCGATGCCGACAGCTTCTACATCACAAATTTTAGGAAACAACGAAGCATTCGAACCTTATACTTCAAACATTTATACACGTCGTGTTTTGTCTGGAGAATTCATCGTGGTAAACAAACATTTACTTGAAGATTTGGTAAAACGTGGACTTTGGACCGAAGATTTGAAACAACAATTAATGCGTAACAATGGTTCGGTTCAGAACCTTGATATTCCGGAAGATTTGAAAGAATTGTACAAAACTGTTTGGGAAATGTCTATGAAAGACATCATCGATATGTCGCGTCACAGAGGTTATTTCATTGACCAATCGCAATCGTTGAACTTATTTATGCAGGATGCCAACTATGCGAAACTGACGTCAATGCATTTCTATGCATGGCAAAGCGGATTGAAAACTGGAATGTACTATTTGAGAACTAAAGCTGCAGTTGATGCTATCAAGTTCACATTGAACAACGATAAAAAAGCAGAACCAACCGCACAGGTTGCAGAACCGGTAGCAGTTGAAGTTGTAGCGCCAAACGAAACAGGCGAAATGACAGCCGAAGATTTCAAAGCAATGGTAGAACAAGCGAGAAACGCTGGTCCGGACGATTGCGAAATGTGCGGTTCATAATAAAGGAAGTATTAAAAATTGAATTAATAATTGAGAAGCAGCTGTCGAAAGATGGCTGTTTTTTTTATGTTTGATTCTTTTCATTTAATTTATTAGCCCAAAAAACACTCTGATTCCATTCCTTTTTAAATTTGATTGTGTATTTAAAAGGATTTTTGACGGATTGCCTTTTATAATATTTAAAAAACAAAACCGTTTTGTAACCTCTGATTTCTTCAATGTTTTGGTGGAGTAATTTATAAAGCATCACGGTCGGAGACGGCTTAGGTTGAACCTTTTCACCATGCCAGTCAAATTTGAATTTAGTTCGGAATCCACCCATCGGAGCTTTGAGGTGGAATATTTTTGGCTTAGAGAAAAATAACACGTCGGTACCTGATGCCCGTATTTGTTTTCCATATTCATAGTCCTCACCATAACCTAATTCAATTCCCAGGTTAAAACGGATATCCTGTAGAATCTCGGATAGCACAAAACTACTGCAGGTGCCAAAACTTCCCCATTGAAAGGGTAAAGAATCTATGAATTTTTCATCTTTCTGCAAACAGGAAAGGGTGATGGCTTTCTTGCCATAATTTTTACAATTCAATATACATTCAGACAAAAACGAGTTTTCAATGCGGATATCGTCATCAGCGAAGAAAACCCATTTGCTTTCCAATTGCTTCAGGGCAATATTTCGCGCATTAACAGCACCTATTCTATGGGTAAATGTATGTTTTATGATAAAAGGCCAGGTTTCATGAGTAAGATAATCTAATTCAGAACCCATATTCGGATCTGCATTTTGTTCAACAATGATAACATTAACAGGAGGATGATCCTGATTTTTTAAATCCTGAAGCGTATCATACAGGTATTTTTTTCTGCCAATAGTTGGAATCAAAACATCTACAGTGTCTTCAGGGCCAATTCCGGAATGGGGTAAAAACGGGACATCAGAGATGTCATATTTACCTGGATTTACCCGTTTATAAACAAAAGAAAAAAGAAAAGGCAGCAAAGGCAACTTTCTTTCATACACCATATAATTAAAAAGTAACAGGAAAATCCATCGAATCCGGTAATGCTGCTTAACAAACCTGAAGAGCGTAAACCGTGATGCTTTTTGTGTCGGAGCATTATTAACGGCAATTCCATTATGGAGCAAAGCTGGCTCAGAATAACAAAACAAGCCCAACGTAAAATAGGTTTTGGCCAAAGAATTTAAGAAATAATCAAAATTTGCATCTGGTTTGATGGCATCTTTAATTTTTAAAAACACAGAAGCATGCGCAAATCCCACAGTACTGGACATGAGCCACGTAGGATAGGTTTTTATTTTGGGAATATTGATAAAAGGGCAATTCTCAACATAACCAATGGCGTCAGTCAGATAATTGCCTGCCGCCTGCCGGAACGAAAACAAAGCATTTTTATAGGCATCATATTTTTTGATAAAATCCGTGTTTAATTGATTTTCCATCGATTGATGGCACCACGCTATTTTTTTTTCGGGAAATGCCGTTGCAAGTTTTAAAATTACCAAAGCTATGGTATCATTTTTAGAATATTCAACTATATCATGTTCCGCAGAAAGAACACGACAAACCCTTTTGTTGTTGTGAAATATAATAATCATATTTTCAAAGATATAAAAAGTGATAGAGCTTCTACAAAATAACTCCAAAAAGTTAAAGACTTAGTTGATGTCCATTTGGTTTTTAACTACCTTTGAATTCAAATTAAAATCCCATGTCAAAAGATAAAAAAGGAGTTTATACAGGAATTATAGAAAAAGACAAAGACGGCAATTATTTTTGCGGTGAATACCTGTTGGATTATAAATATACCGAAGCCAGCTTTAAGCTTGGTGACGAAATCAATATCAAAACGGTGATTGCTAATCCGAGTGATAAAAGTTATAATTTGTACCCTAAGAAGTCACGAAACTTCTTTTTAGCAAACCAGAAAGAATAGATATGGAAGATAATTACCAACCACCATTTGAAGTAACCGATGATATTTTAGCATCGAACGGACAACGATTTCTTAATGTTGTCATTGATTATGTTATGCGACTAATCATTTTTGGAATAATCGGCTTTATCGCCGGACTTCTAAGCGTCTTATTTGATGCGCCCGGAATTGTGACTTTCTTTGCAGAAATGGGGAAACTACAGGAATTTACTTTAGGTATTTTTTTAATATTGATTTATTACAATGTATTTGAAGCATTCTTTTCAACTACAGTTGGAAAATTAATTACCAAAACCATAGTGGTGGATGAGAACGGAGATAAACCAACAAGTCATGCTATTTTGTTGCGGACAATTTGCCGATTAATTCCATTTGATGCACTTTCCTTTTTTGGATCTCCCTGCAGAGGTTGGCATGACAGTCTTGCCAAAACTTATGTGGTTAAAAAAGAAGAACTGGCAATCAAAAAAGAGTTGTTTTATTCTTTCAAAGAAATCGGGAAAACAGAAGAGTTGTGATAACATTGGTAAGAACCACATCAGACAATGAAGATTTTGGCAATTTAGTTATTGAACTGGATGCTTATTTGCGAATTCTGGATGGTGAAGACCACGCTTTTTATGCGCAGTTTAATAAAACCAGCTTACTTAAGAATGCCATAATTTGCTATGAAAATGGCAAAGTTGTTGGCATTGGTGCCTATAAAGAATTTGAACCCAACGTTGCCGAAATTAAACGAATGTACACGTTACCGGAATCTCGAGGAAAAGGAATTGCCAAAGCCATTTTAACCGAATTAGAAACCTGGGCAAAAGAAGAAAACTACACCACTTTCATACTCGAAACCGGATTCATGCAGGTTGATGCGATTGGCTTGTATCAAAAACTGGGTTATCAAATCACAGAAAACTTTGGGCAATATATTGGCGTTGCCAACAGCGTTTGCATGAAGAAAATCATAAAATAAGTTATATTTGTTCAAATCCTAATTCCAAAAATCCTTAATCCTAAATTAAAATGAACTGGGAACAACTTTTATCTTTAAAACGTCAGGGCGATACGAGCAAGCGTTTACGTGTGGAGCAAGACGACACGCGCTTGGGCTTTGAAGTTGATTATGACCGAATTATTTTCTCGGCCGCATTCAGGAGTTTACAGGATAAAACCCAGGTTATTCCACTTTCCAAAACCGATTTTGTGCACACACGTTTGACACACAGTTTGGAAGTTTCCGTAGTTGGGCGTTCGATAGGAAGATTGGTTGGTAAAAAAATTCTTGAAAAATATCCGCATTTAAAAGAAGTCCACGGTTATCATATGAACGATTTTGGAGCCATCGTTGCTGCGGCTTCGTTAGCACACGATATTGGAAATCCACCATTCGGGCATTCAGGTGAAAAAGCAATTGGCGAATATTTTTCTATCGGAAAAGGGCAACAATACAAAGACCAACTAACGGATAAACAATGGCAGGATTTAATTGATTTTGAAGGAAATGCTAATGGTTTTTCGGTGCTTTCAAGTTCACGTCCGGGAATTGAAGGAAGTTTGCGTTTGACGTATGCTGTTTTGGGTGCGTTTATGAAATATCCAAAAGAAAGCCTGCCAAAAAAACCAACAAAAAACATCTCTGACAAAAAATACGGTTTCTTTCAATCTGACAAAGATTTCTTTAAAGAAGTCGCTGAAGAATTGGGAATGATTCCTAATAAAACCGGAAATGATATTGGTTTTGAGCGTCATCCTTTAGCTTTTTTAGTCGAAGCTGCCGATGATATCTGCTACACTATTATCGATTTTGAAGACGGAATAAATTTGGGATTGGTTTCTGAAGATTTTGCTTTAGAATATTTAATCAAATTAGTAAAAGACACGATTGACACAGCCAAATATCAAACGCTGACAACCAAAGAAGACCGCATTAGTTATTTGCGCGCATTGGCAATTGGAAACTTAATCAACGATGCAGTAAAAGTTTTTATCGAAAATGAAGAAGCAATTCTAAAAGGCGAATTCCATTTTGCATTGACCGATAAAAGCAAGTACAAAGCGCAAATGGACGATATCATCAAGTTGAGTGTAAAGAACATTTACCAAAGCCGCGAAGTAATTGAAAAAGAATTGTCTGGTTACCAAATCATCAATAATTTATTAGATAAATTCATCACGGCGTACAATAACAATCACGAAGGAAAAGCTACGAATTACGATAAATTGCTTTTGAAAATCCTTCCGGAAAAGCACCATTTAGAAAAGGAAACGTTATACGATAGATTGCTACACATTTGTCATTTCATTTCGATGCTGACGGACGGGAATGCTTTGCTGTATAACAAAATTGTGACGGCTTAATCTTCGTCTTCCTCTTCTTCTTCAAGCAAACCAGAAAAAAGCGAACGCAAACCATCGATATCAATGTTACAGAATTGTTGCAGCTCGTCAACAGTTCCATGTTCGATAAAATAATCGGGAACACCGTTAAGGAAGATTTCGTTTACGTAATCATTTTTAGCAGAAAATTCTAAAACAGCACTTCCAAAACCACCTGTTGTAACGCCATCTTCGACAGTAATTATTGTCGAGAATTTATCACAGATTTTGTGCAGTTTCTTTTCATCTAAAGGTTTTACGAAACCAAAATGATAATGCGCAAAATGATGTTCCGGATCTTCAATACCGCTTAATGCTGCAGTAACATTGTCGGCAATGGTTCCTGTAGAAAGAATAGCAACTTTTTTTCCTTTTTTAAGCTTTTTGGATTTTCCGATTTCAATTTTCTGAAAGTCTGTTGGAAATTTCCAATCAGCATTTTTGCCTCTTCCTCGCGGATAACGAATCGCAATAGGATTTTTTAATCCAAGTGAAGCAGTATAGAGAATGTTTTGTAATTCGATTTCATCTTTCGGAGCATAAATAATCATATTTGGAATGCAACGCAAATAGGCCAAATCAAAAACACCGTGGTGTGTGGCGCCATCTTCTCCAACCAAACCTGCTCTGTCTAAACAGAAAATTACCGGAAGATTTTGTAAAGCGACATCATGAATAACCTGATCATAGGCACGTTGCAAAAAAGTTGAATAAATGTTGCAAAAAACAACCATTCCCTGTGTTGCCATTCCGGCCGAAAGTGTCACTGCATGCTGCTCGGCAATACCAACATCAATAGCTCTTTTTGGGAAGGCATCCATCATAAACTTCATCGAACTCCCGCTTGGCATTGCAGGCGTGATTCCGATAATCTTTGGATTATTTTTTGCCAATTCGACCAATGTCAAACCAAAAACATCCTGGAATTTTGGTGGCAAGTTTTCTGTCGATGATTTGATTAGTTCTCCAGTTGCGGCATCGAATTTTCCCGGCGCATGATATTTTACCTGATCATCTTCGGCTTGTTGTAAGCCTTTGCCTTTGGTTGTAACGATGTGTAAAAACTTAGGTCCTTTTACTTTTTTCAAACGTTCTAATTCGGTGATTAAACCATCAATATCATGACCATCAATTGGCCCTGAATAATCAATATTCAGTGACTTAATTATATTGTTTTGTTTTGGATTTTTTCCGTCTTTGACTGCAGTCAGATAGTTTTTCAAAGCACCAACACTTGGGTCAATTCCGATAGCATTATCATTCAGGATTATTAAGAGATTAGCATCAGTAACGCCTGCATGATTCAAGCCCTCAAAGGCAATCCCGCTCGCAATTGAAGCATCACCAATCACCGCAATATGATGTTTATTTTCGCCTTTAAGCTGAGAAGCAATCGCCATTCCTAAAGCTGCCGAAATAGATGTTGAAGAATGTCCAACGCCAAAAGTATCATACATACTTTCGCTGCGTCTTGGGAAACCTGAAATTCCGCCAAGCTGACGATTGGTATCAAATTTCTTTCTTCTTTCGGTTAAGATTTTGTGTCCGTATGCCTGATGTCCAACATCCCAAACGAGTAAATCATTTGGCGTGTCAAAAACATAATGCAGAGCAATAGTCAACTCAACAACACCAAGCGATGCGCCAAGATGACCTTCTTTTACCGAAACAATATCAATGATAAAATCGCGCAATTCTTTTGCCAATAATGGCAATTGAGAAACGTCTAATTTTCGCAAATCGATTGGATTGACTATATGTTCGAGCAATTTTTTTGACATGAGACAAATGTACGAATTGAAATCGTATTTTTGTTTTATGGAAAGCCCTTTCACCGACGAATATTTTATGAAGAAAGCTTTGCAGGAAGCCGAACTCGCTTTTGAAAAAGGTGAAATACCGGTTGGAGCCGTAATTGTAATCGATAATAAAATCATTGCAAGAACTCACAATCTGACCGAAATACTCAATGATGTTACGGCTCATGCCGAAATGCAGGCCATAACTTCGGCTGCGAATTTCATTGGCGGGAAATATTTAAAAGGGTGCACACTTTATGTAACTATCGAACCTTGTCAAATGTGTGCTGGCGCTTTGTATTGGAGCCAAATTTCAAAAATTGTTTTTGGAGCTTCAGATGAACAACGGGGCTACCAAAATTTAGGGACAACAATCCACCCAAAAACCCAAGTAATTCAAGGAGTTTTATCAAAGGAATGTTCGGATTTAATGCTGCGCTTTTTTGCTTCCAAAAGAAAATAAATTTACAGGAAAAATATTCCCAAAAAATAGTTGATATTTCAGATAATATTTTGATACTTTTAACGTTATATAGCTAATTGAGGAAAATCACTCAAGGCATAAGTTCTAACAAATAATTCATTTACATCCATGAAAACCAACAAGATTTTCGGCTTGTTTGTTGCAATTCTTTTATTGCAATCCTGTTCTAAAAAATCGGCTTCCGATTTTGATTCAGACCCTTCTCTTTTTAAAGATTACATTACAGGATTTTCATCTGGTTTCGTCTCGGTCAACTCCGATTTTAGGGTTCAATTGGCCTTTAACAAAAATGATTGGAAACCCAATCAGGAATTAGACGAAGATTTATTTGATATTTCGCCAAGCGTAAGTGGAAAAGTAGTAGCACTTTCCAGCAATACAATTGCATTTATTCCAAAAGAAAAATTGGATCAAAATACGTTGTACCAAATCACCTTACATCTTTCTGATATCACCAATAAAGTTCCAAAGGAACTTAAGGATTTTAATTTTTCTGTTAAAACAATCAAGCAGGATTTTATTGTGAATACACAGGATTTGCAATCATACAGCAAAGATTGGTACTATTTGAACGGAACGCTAAAAACTGCCGACAATCTTAGTTTTGAAGAAGCTCAGAAAATTATTAAGGCCACACAAAGTGACAAAGATTTAAAAATAAAATTTGACAAAGCGACCAGTACAAAAACGGAGTTCAAGTTCATGATTGACAGTATTCAGCGTTTTGAAAGTGAAAGCAAAGTAAAAATTATCTGGGATGGTGATGATGTAGATATTGACCAAAAAGGAAAGACAGAATTTCCGATTCCGGGTAAAGACCAGTTTAAAGTATTGACAATCCAGGTTGGCGATGCCAATAACCAATCAGTGTTAATTAACTTTTCGGATCCATTAAAAAAAGATCAGGATTTCAAAGGATTAGTGTCAATTGAAAACACAAATAACCTGAAGTTTTCCACTATGGGAAATGTTTTAAAAGTGTTTTATGACAAAGAACCTGCAGGTTCAGTTGATAAAGGAAATTCTAATTCCACTGTTGAAGTTGGAGCAGCTGAGGCTGTTGACACAACAGTGGTAGTTATGGATTCTACAGTGACTGTAGCTTCAGCGGTTACAGAAGTTACAGTTGCTATCGAGCAATCTTTTTCGGGAAGCAAACTGGTTGAGGTTTTTCAGGGAATTGAAAGCATTGATGGCTATAAAATGAAAAATAACTATTCTGAAAAATTGATGTTTGATCAGATAAAACCCGGAGTAAAATTATTAAAAAGCGGAACTATTTTGCCAAGTTCCAATAATTTAAAAATCAACTTTGAGGCAGCTAATCTGAATGCGGTTGATGTAAAAATCTATAAAATTTACAAGAATAATATCATGCAGTTCTTGCAGGATAATGAAATTAATGGCACACGAAACCTAAGACGCGTAAGTCAGGCTGTAGCCAAATCCACTATCGAATTAAAGCAGAATAACATATTGGATTATACCAAATGGAATACTTACGCTTTGGATATTTCAAAGATTATAAAACCGGAACCGGGAGCAATTTATCGTGTTGAGTTCTCTTATAAAAAGAAATATTCATTGTATAAATGCGAGACATCGACAGCAACTTCAGAAAATAACGGCGACAACGAAGAACAGGAAGAAGATAACGAAGATGACATTAATTATAGTGGCGATAACTATGATTATTATTACGAAAGAGATTATGAATGGAGAGAAAGCGAAGATCCATGCACCAGTTACTATTATTATAACACCAGAATTGGAACCAATGTTCTCGCTACGGATTTAGGAGTTATTGCCAAAAGAGGAACGGATAAATCTGTTGTGATTGCGGTGAGCGATATCGTTTCTACCGATCCGGTTAGAGGCGCTTGTGTTGATTTATACAATTACCAACAGCAAAAAATCGCTTCTTCATCAACAGATGGAGACGGAATGGTTTCGTTCCAATTGGAGAAATTTGCCTATTTCGCCATTGTGACTAAAGGCGACCAAAGCACTTATGTTAAATTAGATGATGAACTTTCATTATCGGTCAGTAATTTTGATGTTTCAGGCGAGACTTTACAAAAAGGACTGAAAGGCTATTTGTATGGCGAACGAGGTGTTTGGCGTCCGGGCGATACTATGTATTTGTCTTTTATTCTGAATGACAATGCTAACAAATTACCGGCATCGCATCCTGTAAAATTGAAACTGAATGATCCACACGGAAAAACAGTTTATCAGTCGGTTCAAAAACTGAATGAACTCAACCATTACAAATTTGTAGTGCCAACACAAGACAGCGCACCAACAGGGAATTGGGAAGCCGTTGTAAGCATTGGCGGCGCCCGTTTTTACAAAAGCATAAAGGTTGAAACCATCAAGCCAAACCGTTTGAAAATCAAGAATAGTTTCAACGACCCTATTCTTTCTGCGAGCAAAAACAATGTCAACAACATTCAGGTTTTATGGCTTCATGGCGCCGTTGGTAAAGATTTAAAAACCGAAGTTCAGGCCAAATTCTTCCAGCAGTCCACCACTTTTAAAGGATATGACAAATATACTTTTGATGATCCGACAAGAACTTTCTCTACAGAAGAAGTTAATATTTTCTCCGGGAAAGTCGATGGAAACGGTCGCGCTTCTATTCCGATAAAACCAAGCATTCAAGGGCAAGCACCTGGAATGTTGCGCGCAGCTTTTATCACAAAAGTGTATGAAAGCGGCGGCGATGTTAGTACTGATGTAGCATCTACAACGTATTCTCCATACAAAACTTATGTTGGTGTAAAATCTCCAGAGCCAAACAAATATGGAATGATTGAAACGGGAAGAGACAATCGTTTTGATATCGTAACTGTTGGCGAAGACGGAAAACCAAAATCGGTTAAAAATTTAGAAGTCCGGGTTTACAAATTAGAATCACGTTGGTGGTGGGATGCTTCTAATGATAATTTGTCAAATTACAATACGACAAATTCAACAATTGCCTATAAAAACTATGTTGTTAGTACTGATTATTCAGGAAAAGCCAGTATTTCTTTCTCTGTACGAAATGAAGAATGGGGAAATTATTTAATCCGTGTTTCCGACCCAACTGATGGTCATGCGACTGGAACAAAAGTATATATAGATGAACCTTATTGGTCAGCAGAATCACGAGCCGGTAATGGTGAATCGGCTACTATGTTGCGTTTTTCTACCGATAAAACCAACTATGCCGTTGGAGATGTAGCCAAAATATTCTTCCCGTCCAGCGAAGGCGGAAGAGCTTTGATTTCTATTGAAAATGGAACAAAAGTGGTAAAAACACTTTGGGCAAAAACCAAAAAAGGAGAAACTTTAGTTGAGCTGCCAATTACTGGCGAAATGGCTCCGAATGTCTATATCAATATTTCACTTTTACAACCACATGCTTCGACCAAAAATGATTCGCCAATCAGAATGTATGGTATTGTCCCAATCGAAGTTGTAGATAAAAATACCGTTTTGGAACCACAGCTTACGATGCCGGATGTGCTTCGTCCGGAGCAAACGGTGAATGTAAAAGTTTCGGAAAAACACGGCAAGAAAATGACGTATACCATCGCGGTGGTTGATGAAGGTTTGCTTGATTTGACTCGTTTCAAAACACCAAATGCCTGGGATAGCTTCTACACACGTGAAGCTTTGGGTGTCAGAACCTGGGATATTTATGATCAGGTGATTGGTGCTTATGGCGGAAAAGTAAATCAGGTTTTCAGTATTGGTGGTGATGCTGATTCCGGTGGAGGAAAAGCCAAAAAAGCGAATCGTTTTAAACCGGTTGTACTTTATTATGGTCCGTTTGAACTGAAGAAAGGCGAATCAAAAAACACTAAAATCACGCTGCCAAAATATATTGGTTCTGTTCGGACTATGGTTGTGGCTGCAGATGCACAAACCAGCGCTTACGGAATGGCAGAAAAAGCTACGCAAGTTAGGAGTCCGTTGATGGTTTTGGCTTCGTTGCCAAGAAAAATTTCGCCTTCAGAAAAAGTAACTATTCCGGTAACCTTGTTTGCGACTGAAAAGCAAATCAAAAACGTAACACTTCAAATCAAGGCAAATAGTGCAGTTAAAGTAATTGGAAGTACAACACAAAAAGTAACTTTCACAGAGCCTGATGAAAAAATGGCATACTTCAATTTAGAAGTTGGAAGTATTACAGGAATTGGTAAAATAGATATTATTGCGACTTCAGGAAAAGAAAAATCAACCTATTCTGTAGAGATTGATGTGACCAATCCGAACCTGGTAACGAATGCTTATTCTGATATTGTGATTGAACCAAATAGTTCCAAAACGATTACCTGGAAAACTTTTGGCGTAACCGGAAGCAATAAAGCAGGAGTAGAAGTTTCATCAGTGCCAACGGTAGATTTTGGACGAAGATTGAACTATTTAATTCAATATCCTCATGGTTGTGTAGAGCAAACGACTTCTTCGGTTTTTCCTCAATTGTATCTTACTGATATAATGGATTTGGACGCTGTCCGCAAACAGGATATTCAACGAAATGTAACAGCAGCAATCCAAAAACTGGGTAATTTCCAAGTGGCAAATGGCGGCTTCTCTTATTGGCCGGGTGAAGGTTCCGCTGATGATTGGGGAAGTTCTTATGCCGGACATTTCCTGATTGAAGCTGAGAAAAAAGGCTATGTTCTGCCAATAAACTTCAAATCAAAATGGATTGCTTACCAAGGGAAAATGGCCAAGCAATGGCGTTACGAAAATCAATATTACAACGATATGGCGCAGGCTTACCGATTGTATACACTAGCGCTCGCAGGTTCACCAGATTTGGCTTCAATGAACAGACTGCGTGAAACTATCGGAATTTCTAACGAAAGCAAACTCCGATTGGCAGCGACTTATGCATTGGTAAAACAAAATGCGGCCGGGTTAGCATTGTTGAGCAAATCGTTTATAGATGAACAGGATCATACTGACTATTATTACTATTATTATGGTTCAGCCGATAGAAACAGAGCAATGGCATTGGAAACATTGATTTTATTGGGGCAAAAACAAAAAGCATTTGCTATGGCGACCAAGCTGGCAAAAAACCTTTCAAGTGACAGATGGATGAGCACGCAAACAACAGCTTATGGTTTGTATGCGATGTCAAAATTTGCCAAATCAAATGGTAGCAAAGGCGTTTCGGTTCAATATTCAAATGGCGGAAAAGCAGTAATTATCAATACAAACAAAACGGTAGCACAAAGAAATTTGATTGTGAAAAATGGAGGAAATGCCATTACAATCAAAAACAACAAAAACAATACGCTATTTGTTCGTGTATTGAATAGTGGGATATTGCCTGTTGGAAGTGAAAAAGTAATGCAGAATAATTTATCTGCCAGCGTTGTTTTCAAAGACAGAAAAGGGAAAGCGATTTCGGTTACAAAAATTGCGCAGGGAACCGAATTCTATGCCGAAGTTACTTTGACAAACCGTAAAAATGAATGGGTTGAAAACATTGCGTTGTCACAAATTCTGCCTTCCGGGTTTGAAATTGTAAATACACGTTATACCGATTTTGGAGATGCAACCAGTAATGTCGCCGATTATATTGATATCCGTGACGACCGGGCCAATTACTATTTTGGTCTGAAAGCCAGTGAAACACGCAAATTCAAAATCCTGCTGAACGCCTCTTATCTGGGCAAATATTATTTGCCGGGATTACAATGCGAAGCTATGTATGACAACGATTTCCTTGCAAGAACAAAAGGGCAATGGGTTGAAGTAGTTAAATAAAAATAAGGAGCGGGTGGCTCGGGAATTATCAGGAATGGCAATTCCCGCTATTCGCTTCAATTTTTTTGTAAACAAAAAAGATTTACTCTCCTATCGGGGCTATTCAGTAATCCATTTGAATTTTTGTAATCGTGAAAACAAAACTAAAAGCGTTAGGACAGCGCTTCATTAACTATATAAAACGCAACCCAAAGAAGTCAGCCGCAGTATTCATACTGTTGGTGGTTTACTACTTTTCGTTGCCACGCACACTTTTCGAAGAACCGTATTCCACCGTTATCGAAAGCAATGATGGCGAATTATTGGCTGCCAAAATCGCCCGTGATGGACAATGGCGTTTTCCTGCAAAAGACAGTGTTCCCGATAAGTTCAAGAAATGCATTGTCTATTTTGAAGACGAACATTTTTACTATCATCCCGGTTTCAATCCAATCGCGATGTTCAAAGCATTTCAGCAAAACAGAAACGCTGGGAAAGTGGTTCGTGGCGGAAGTACATTAACACAACAGGTTATTCGTTTGTCGCGCAAAAACAAAAAGCGAACGTATTTCGAAAAAGGAATTGAAATGATTCTGGCGACACGTTTAGAATTGCGTTATTCCAAAGATAAAATCATCGAATTATACGCTGCACATGCACCTTATGGCGGAAATGTGGTTGGTTTGGAAATGGCTTCGTGGCGTTATTTCGGAGTGCAGTCACATCAATTGTCGTGGGCAGAAAGTGCTACTTTGGCGGTTTTACCAAATGCACCAAGCCTGATTTATCCGGGAAAAAATCAAATCAAGTTACTGAAAAAACGCAACGGATTGCTGTTGAAATTATACAATGAAAAAATCATTGATAAGCTTACATACCAATTGTCGATTACCGAACCGTTGCCACAAAAACCATATTTGGTTCCACAGATAGCACCACATTTATTACAGCGTGTAGCCAAAACGGATGAAGGGAAACGCATCAAAACCACGATTGATATTTCGTTGCAAAACAGAGTAAATCAAATCGCAACTCAGTATTACAATCAGTACAAACAAAACGAAGTGCATAATTTGGCTGTGATTGTTATCGATATTCAAAACCGAAACATCATCAGTTATGTTGGAAATTCGCCAACGGATAAATTCCATGGCAAAGATGTGGATGTTATTTCGGCGCCACGAAGTACGGGAAGCATTTTGAAACCGCTGTTGTTTGCTTCGATGCTTGATGAAGGAGAAATTTTGCCTAATACTTTAGTGGCTGATATTCCAACGCAGATTTCGGGATATACGCCTGAGAATTTCAATCACTCTTTTGACGGCGCAGTTCCGGCGCAGCGTGCTTTGTCTCGTTCGTTGAATATTCCGGCGGTCTTAATGCTGCAGGAACATGGAGTAAATAATTTTTATGAATTGCTGCAGAAATTTAAGCTGAAAAACATTAACAAACATCCGGATCATTATGGATTGTCGCTGATTCTTGGCGGTGCCGAAAGCAATCTTTGGGATTTGTGCAGAACCTATGCTAATTTGTCTTCAACGGTGAATTATTTCAACGCTTCTGATGGAAAGTACAGAACAAAGGAATTTGCTGAACTGAATTATGTTCATGGTTTTGAGCAGGATTATGGCGAAACAAATTATCAAAAAACGATATTGGGCGCTGGTTCAATTTATCTGACCTATAATGCAATGAAAGAAGTCAATCGTCCCGAAGGCGATGAAGCCTGGAAGTTTTATGATTCGTCGTTGGAATTGGCATGGAAAACCGGAACAAGTTTCGGAAACCGCGATGCCTGGGCAATTGGAACCAACTCTCGTTATGTAGTTGGTGTTTGGGTTGGAAATGCAAATGGCGAAGGCAGACCGGAATTGACTGGTGTTGGAAGTGCGGCGCCGATTTTATTTGATGTTTTTAATTTGCTGCCAAGAAAAAAATGGTTTCAAACGCCGCTAAACGATTTGCAATATGCTGATGTTTGTGCGTTAAGCGGACATTTAGCACAGGATGATTGTCCAAAAATCAAACAATTGATTACCAGAAAAGGGATGAAGACTTCGGTTTGTGCCTATCATAAATTAGTGCATTTGGATGCTACGGAACAATATAGAGTAAACAGCAGTTGTGAAGATGTAGACAATATTGTGACCAAAAAATGGTTTGTTCTGCCACCGGTTATGGAATGGTATTATAAAAGCCTGCATATAGATTACAAGCCATTGCCGCCTTTTAGAGATGATTGCCAGCAAACGCAACAAGCATCTATGGATTTTATTTACCCGAAAACAAACAGTAAGATTTATTTGGCCAAAGATTTCAATAGTAAAATTCAGCCTGTGATTCTAAAAGTGGCGCATTCCAACAAGGAAGCCAAACTCTATTGGTATGTTGATAATGCCTATAAAGGAACGACGCAAACCTTTCACGAAATGCAGATTGAAGCCGAAACAGGTATTCATTATATCACTGTGGAAGATGAATTTGGGAATGATATAAGAAGGAAGATAGAAATCATCAAAGATTAAATCTTTGATTGTCATCCTGAGCCCAGTCGAAGGGAAAGACTAAACCCTAGCCCGGATTACCTCATCTTTCATCTATTTTTAATAGATATAGCGTATAGCCGGAAACAGCTACAAAAAAAATCTGAGGAAAGATTAGAAACTTATGGGAATTATTGAAATCAGGAGCTGAATCTTATAACTATTTTAAACGTCATCTGCCTAATTTTGAGTTTTTAAAATATAAAAAGATGACTGAATTATTGAAATGTGGACCTGGAATATTAGTTTTTTTTGGAATGGCAATTATAGGTGTTGTATTCATAGCAATTAGCTTGTTTACTGGTCAAATGATAAACAAAAAGACAATTATCTAATTTGTTTTTCGGGTTTATTAAAGCCTGTTTTTCAGTTGACTAATATCACGGCTCATTTGCAAAAGCAAATTATCCATTGAAGCAGTTTCGGTAAACGGTTTATTATCGTCTTGTCCAATATGGGCTACATATTCCCAAATTTCCAACACATCGGAAAGCTTGATATCATAAGGGCTGTAAATAATATTGTCCGGTTCAACAGTTATCGAATCGTCATTTTTACTGTTTAATCGCTTATACGTAATTCCCTCGCTTTGCGTAATTATGATATAGGTTTTATCTTTTTTTATTTCGCCAAGGTTTTCAATATATCTTCCCACAATAAAACTCTTATCTGTGTGTGGCGGCATCGAATCTCCACCAATTGGGAACGCCCTCATTTTACCAGCGCCTAAAAATGGCAATGCTATTTGCTGCAGGTTTTCAATAAATTCGGGATCGGCATAACCACTTAGATAACCCGCTCTTGCTTTATGAGGGACAATCTCTATAAAGTTGTTTCCGCTTTTGTCGACAATTATGGGCAATAAAATCCGGTTATCTCCCAGTTTAAGCAAATCATCCACAGGGATTTTCCTCAAATCCACAGACAATAATATATCAATACTGATGTGAAAATACCTTGACACTCCCAACAGAAACTCTGGAGGCGGAAGATTTATCCCACCTTCGTATTTTACATAGCGATCTCTTGGCACACTGCAACCATCTGCGACGACCTGCTGTGTAACGCCTTTCTTGTTTCTAAGGACTTTTATATTATCTGAAAATAATGACATGATAGATTGATGTGAGGATTTATCACTTCAAATATAAAAATTAAAGTGATAAATTAGCATAATTCTGTAGAATATATTTAAAACCACAAGGTTAAGATAATGTCGAGCTCAAACTATTACTCTTCAACTTCAATTATTTTAACATTAGTGCACACTTTTTTTCTAAAAAAAAATTGCCACATTTTTTGCACATAATTTTAAAACCAAAAAATTTTGTGCAGTAAATGTTAAAATTTTTTAGTCGGTTGACGATATTTTAGCAAAATTGATCTTGCCAACTTTTGATTTAATAAAATCTAATTGATTTAAAGTTAACTTTTCCTTGTCTATGAAGTTTCCCATTTTTTTGGTATGATAAAGAATTATGAATTTCCCAATTTCCTTTTGTTTAATAATATGTGCCCATAAATATTCTGCTTTGAAAGTAGTTCCTTCTACAAGTAAACCATTTTCTCCAAACGTATATTTTATATCATTTCTAAAACTTGGATTTGAATTAAATTGGTTAACCGAAATCAAGACAATCAATAAAGGAGCAAAAACAATAAATGCACCTATTAAAAATTCATAATATGGAATTTCATAATTTTCTACCGGATGCAAATACTCATAAGTCAATGCTGTAAGATAATAAAGCCCGAAAAGAGTAGTAAGTATGAATCCAGGCTTTTTATAGAGTCCAATAAGCATCACTTTTGCATATTTTTTGGATGTCATTCTTGTTGTTATAGTAAAGTTTTCCATTAGGATAAGGGTTTTTAATTTTACCGCTAATGTTACGCGGCTTGGCGTCAGTGCGATCTTAGGAACGAATTATTTTCTGTTAAAGATAAAAATTCTTGCGAAACGTGAACGTGAACTTACCACAAAATTCGCAATTGCGAGAAACAGCTGTTAGTGGCAGTTATTATTCTACTCGCTTTAAAATTATAGTTCGTTTGTCTTTTTTTGATGAAAATCTTTTTGGATATTTTTTTTCGCCTGTTCTCATTTCTATTGTGTTTTTATCTAAAAACCTAACTATCGATTTAAAATGTTTTTCTTCTTTCTCGATACCTTTTACATATACAATGAAATCAAGAAGTATTGGTGAATTGCTATAATCAATTATATATTTATAAATATAATTTTTGTCACCATATTGATAATTCTCTCCTCCAAAAGTTCTGTCTTTTGAAGTAAAAGTAACAAAACCTTTATCGTCAAGTATAGTGCATCCTGAATGTTCACTATAATCAGTGCCACACCATTTTCCAATAAGGCTATTTTCTACGCTATTCTTATTGTCAATTTGACTAAAACAATTACATGTAATTAAAGAAATAACAATCCAAAATATTTTTTTCATTTAGTAAAATTTGCAGTTATGTGTGGTAATTGCCACTAACTTATATATATGCGTAACATCACATTCATATCACCTGCTAATATAAGAAAATATACACGACGAATGTTAATGTGAGGATTTGTCACTACACTTATAATTATCAAAGTGATATTTCCGCATAATTTTGTGTTCTAGTATTTTACCACAATAAAATGAAGAAACAGGAATTCGCGATAGTCGATATCGAGACCACAGGTGGTAACGCCAGTGGCAGCCGTATCACTGAAATCGCTATTATAATCCATGACGGTACAACCATTATTGATCGCTGGGAATCTTTAGTAAATCCGCAAAAGGATATTCCGCTTGCTATTTTTGCGTTAACCGGAATCAACAATGAAACCGTTCGTGATGCTCCGATATTTGATGACATTGCAGAAAAAGTATTGGAGATGCTTTCCGATCGTATTTTCGTCGCGCATAATGTCAACTTTGATTATTCTTTTGTCCGCCACGAACTCGAAAGGTCAGGATTCAAATGGACCGCAAGAAAATTGTGTACTGTTCGCGCCACAAGAAAAATTAAGCCGGGACTTGGTTCTTATAGTTTGGGAAATCTTTGCAATTCATTAAACATAAATATCGAAAACAGACACCGAGCTGGTGGCGATGCAGATGCTACCACCATTTTGTTTTCCAGATTATTGGAATGGGATATCGACGGTGAAATGGAAAAAATGATTAAGAAGACTTCACAAGACCAGCGATTGCCACCCAATTTGCCTCCGGCTGATTTTGAACAATTACCTGAAAAACCGGGCGTCTATTATTTTTATGACCAGGCAAAAAAGGTAGTCTATGTTGGAAAAGCAGTCAATATAAAAAAGCGCGTAGCTTCTCATTTTACCGGACATAACATCAACCCGCAACGGCAAAATTTCTTAAAAGATATATACAGCATCTCGTTTGAGGTTTGTGCTACCGAACTGATGGCGTTGTTGCTGGAATGTAATGAAATCAAGAAATTATGGCCCACGCATAACAGAGCTTTAAAACGCTTTGAACCCAAATACGGACTTTATCAGTATGAAGCCCGCAGCGGCTACAAGTATCTTGTGCTGGGAAAGCTTAGTAAAAACCAGATGTGCATAGAAGTTTTCAATAGCGAATACGACGGGATAAGATTATTACGAAGCCTTATCGAACAATTTGAAATTGATTATCGGTTTTGCAAATATGGAAGCCTAGGTGAAGGAGAAGTTTTAACGCAACCTGATCTCACTAATTTACCGGAAGTTGAACATCACAATCAGCAACTCGAAAATGCCATCCATTTTTTTCTGCAGAACAGACCAAGCTTTGCCATTATGGATAAAGGCAGGAGTGCTGACGAACGCAGTTGTATCTGGGTTGAAAAAGGACACTTTTATGGCATGGGTTATTTTGCTTCAGACCTTGCGTTTGTTGAAGCATCGGAAGTAAAAGATTATGTCACACCTTATCGAAGCAATCAATATATCATGCAATTGATTTATAGTTATGCAGAAAAATATCCGGGAAAAGTAAAGAAATAAGATGATTCTGTTTGATGACACCGAAATGTTCACTTCAGGAGTGCGAGGCAAAAAGGTTTATGACCAGCCTGATTGCGACCTGTTGTTGATTGACAACTTCTTCGTTAAGGAAGAAGCGGATGAGTATTATAACACACTGCTTAACGAAACAACCTGGCGCGAGTATGAGATGCCGATGTATGATAAAATTCTAACTGCTCCGCGTATGGTTTCGTGGTATGGCGATACAAATCGTCCTGAACGGAAATCCAACCCGAATTGGCCTCCGGAATTACTGACAATAAGAAAAAGAGTTGAAATGGAAACACATATAAAATTCAATGCGGTTTTGCTGAATTTATACAGAAATGGGAATGATGGAGTAGGATGGCACAGCGATAAGACAACCAGCACGAATAAGGATATGAATATAGCTTCGGTAACCTTTGGCGAAACGCGGATGTTTCGTCTGCGGCATAAGTTTTTGAAGCATATACCCAATATAGAAATCCCATTATATCATGGTTCTTTCTTATTAATGGCCGGTCCAACCAATAGTTATTGGGAGCATCAGGTTCCAAAAACGGCAAGGGATGTTTTGCCGAGAATCAATCTTACTTTTAGGCAGGTAAAAATTGATAAGCAATAAAAAAAGTCCTCTCGTTAAGAAACGAGAGGACTTTTAATTTTTTCTATCGAACCGCCGTGTTGCTGATTGGTTTCCACTTAAAGTGCCAACGTTAGGTTATTACATGCACGAAGGGACGGAAAGTACATGCCCTGTTACAGCCTCCTCGACGAACTGTCATCCCTCGTCTTCGTACCGACAGAAAAATTTATTTATCTCCGACCCAAAGTAAGGCTACATCAAGTTCATCTTTTTTGAAGCCTTTGTATTCGCCGGGAGCTATATAGCTGAAAGCATTTGTAAAGCTTATTATTTTATCTGAATCACTTACAATTGCGGCTTTGTGCCATTTCCCAAAATTTTTGAGACCAATCATGGCATCTTCAAACCATGCACCCATGGTATAATTTCCAAGATCTGTATCGAGTTCGAGCAGGAAATTGAGCTCATCAGTTTTTGCAACCAATGCTTCCACGGCAGGAACTACTACGTCTTCGTAATCTTTTTTGGTAACTTCTCCTAATGCTCTGAATGCCGCTACATTATCGGGAGATTTGATTAGCTGTATCATAACTTTTTTCTTTTTTAGTAATTGTTATAGTACAAAGTTATTTCATATATAATAGACTTAATTATATGATTTCTTTTTAAAGTTATAGGATATTGGGTTGATAAGCAGATTTCTTTTAGCCCGGATGGTAGCCAGCTACCGTGCAGCGCGGACAGCCGGAAACAGCTACAAAAACTGAACTGAATTACTGCGTCAGTTCGCTACGCTCGTGTCAGCTTAAACAAAAAAACCGTCTCGTTATAGTAACGAGACGGTTTCTTTTATTTTTCTGAAATCTCTTTTCCTTTTTCATCAAAGAAATGATATTCCAAATACGTGTAAGCGTCACGAGGTATGATTTTCACCCACTTTTTATGTTCAAAAAACCATTTTGAACGTAATGATGGAAAACCTTTTTTAAGGTATGCTGCCACAAAAGGATGCACATTTAGTGTTACTTTTTTCTGGCCATTGATAATTTTTTCAAGAGAAAAACCAATTTTATCTATAATCTGAATTGGAGCGTCAATGTCGCTGGTCAAATTATTTGGATTTTCTTCCCTTGTTTCTATATTGACTTCTGGTCTTACCCGTTGTCTGGTAATTTGGACTAATCCAAATTTACTTGGCGGTAAGATTTTGTGTTTGGCTTTATCGTCGCTCATTTCTTCTCTAAGGAAGTTGAACAACACTTGGCGATTGTCTGGATCTTTCATATCGATAAAATCGA
>NZ_JBDSMB010000157.1:0-9159 GCF_039916025.1 Flavobacterium sp. | reverse complement strand
CTTTATTTTGAACTTTGCCAATATGGTTTCTCTAAAAACGGGAAAGATAAAATAGGAAGCCTAAGCTTAGGAATAAATTATACTATCTTTTAATCCTTTTATCTTTTATAAATAAAAACAGAATATGTTTATATTTGCATTACTAATTAAAACTCTATGAAATACAAAAGAATTCTTCTAAAACTAAGTGGTGAAGCTTTAATGGGCGAAAGACAATACGGAATTGATCCAAAACGTCTTGCTGAATATGCTGATGAGATTAAAGAAATTCATTCAAAAGGTGTCCAAATTGCCATCGTTATTGGTGGTGGAAATATTTTTAGAGGAATTGCCGGAGCAAGTAACGGCATGGATAGAGTTCAGGGCGATTATATGGGAATGCTGGCAACAGTTATCAACGGGATGGCATTGCAAGGTGCGCTTGAAGATAAAGGAATGTTGACACGTTTGCAGACGGCTTTAAAAATTGAAGCTATTGCCGAACCTTATATCAAAAGAAGAGCAGTGCGTCACCTTGAAAAAGGAAGAATTGTTATTTTTGGTGCAGGAACCGGAAATCCATATTTCACTACAGATACAGCTGCGGTTCTTCGTGGCGTTGAAGTGCATGCTGATGTGATTTTGAAAGGAACACGTGTTGACGGAATTTATGATTCTGATCCTGAAAAAAATGTAGATGCAGTGAAATTTGAAAGTATTACTTTTGATGATGTTATCAAAAAAGGATTGAACGTAATGGATTCAACAGCCTTTACTTTAAGTCAGGAAAATGCATTGCCGATTGTGGTTTTTGATATGAATAAAAAAGGAAATTTATTGAAAATTTGCAGCGGGGAAAACGTTGGAACCGTTGTTAAAATATAGACATTTTAGACTGACTTAGATTATTAGAAAAATGGAAGAAATTGAATTTATTTTAGACAGTACAAAAGAATCGATGGTTGGTTCTATTGCACATTTAGAAAAAGAATTTTTAAATATACGGGCAGGAAAAGCATCACCTCAAATGTTGGGAAGTGTTTTTGTAGACTATTATGGTTCGCAAACGCCGCTATCTCAGGTGGCGAATGTGAATATTCCCGATGCCCGGACAATTACTATTCAGCCTTATGAAAAAAGCATGTTGCAAGCCATAGAAAAAGCAATCATGATTGCAAATCTTGGTTTCAACCCAATGAACAACGGCGATATGATTATCATTAATGTGCCGGCTTTGACAGAAGAAAGAAGACGCGACTTGGTAAAACAAGCCAAAGCAGAATCTGAAGATGCTAAAATCGGTATCAGAAATGCCCGAAAAGATGCTAATACCGATATCAAAAAATTAGAAAAAGATGGCACTTCAGAAGACGTTTGCAAAACTGCTGAAGAAGATATCCAAAAACTAACGGATGGTTTTATCCGAAAAGTTGATGAACATTTGGCCATGAAAGAAGCCGAAATTATGAAAGTGTAACTTTGTTAATTCAATATTAAATCCGTCCTGAAACATCAAGACGGATTTTTTTATTCCTATTTTTGTTAAATATTTTGTGCCAATAACTTTCAAATGAAGCGATTATTTCTACTGTTTTTATTCTTCTCGCTGTCGCTGCAAGCACAATTCCAGGTCAATGGAATTATAAAGGATTCCGAAACAAAAACAGCGCTTCCATTTGCAACCATCACAACCGAAAAAGGCTTTTCAACCATTGCCGATGTTGACGGGAAGTTCAATCTTATTTTGGTACTACAACCCGAAACCCTAACGGTTTCCTATATTGGTTATGAACCAAAAACGATATCGCTATTCGAAATAAAAACTTTTTTCACACTTTATCTTTCACCCAAAGTTGACGCATTAAAAGAAGTAACCATTTCTAATGTAAATCCTGCAAACGCCATTATTGCCAAGGTAATTCAGGAAAGAGAGAATAACAATCCACAAAAAAAACTGCGAAGTTTTCAATTCAAATCATATAACAAATTACTCGTAACGGCCAATCCGGATTCAATTGCCGGAAAAATTGACACCGTTTTTGTGAATGCTGTTTCCAAAGATAAAATCAAGAAAATAGATTCGTCCGATTATAAGTTCAAAAAGATCATTGATAAACAGCATTTGTTTCTAACCGAGAAAGTTTCGCAGTTTCAGTTTGAAAAGCCAACACTGAAAGAAACCATTTTGGGAACAAAAATGGCAGGTTTTAAAGAACCTATTTATGAATTTTTAGGGTTTAACCTGCAGTCATTTTCTATTTATGATGATAAATACGAACTTTTTGAAACCAAATATAAGAGCCCGATTTCGAATACTGCGCTCAAGGAATATCGGTATAAAATACTTGATACAACTTCCATTGACAAGCGTGATGTGATTGTGCTTTATTTCAAAAACAGAAGCTCTAAAGGATTGGAAGGCTTGCTCTATGTCGACAAAGAAAATCATGCAATTGCTAAAGCAGTGATGCGTATTCGCGGTGTTTTAGATATTACCGGAATTCATGAATTTACCTATTTATCAGAAGAAAAAATTTGGTTTCCAATTCGCAAAAACTTTAAAATCGTCAAAGGAAAAAGCAAAGAACCAACTAAAATCTTAGGTGGACGAATTGAATTTGCTGCCGAAAATGACGATACTAATTCCAAAAAAGCAGCTTCCGATTTCACTTATCTTACTTCCGAAATGCAGGCTTTCGACATAGCTGTAAATAACACTCTGAAAATCAAGAAATCTTTTGTTGCTATTGAAGTTAAAGACAATGCCAACAAAAGAGATGATGCTTTTTGGAACCAAAACAGAACCGATAGCCTGGACACAAGAAGTCAGAGAACTTATGTTGTTTTGGATAGTATCATAACCAAAGAAAACATCGAGCGAAAAATCAAATTTGGAAGAAAAATCATCAATGGTTATGTTCCGCTTGGGCCTTTTGATTTTGATTTGCGTTATCTTTTAAGTTATAATAATTTTGAAGGATTCCGTATTGGAATTGGTGGTATTACAAATGATACGTTTTCTAA
This sequence comes from Flavobacterium sp., assembly GCF_039916025.1. Lineage (GTDB taxonomy): Bacteria > Bacteroidota > Bacteroidia > Flavobacteriales > Flavobacteriaceae > Flavobacterium. Next base: position 6,156 of record NZ_JBDSMB010000157.1, on the reverse strand, counting down.
AAAAGTACGTATTGAAGGTTATACAGCCTATGGATTGAAAGATCAAACCGTTAAATACAATTTGGGAACGGCGGTCAGAATTGGCCATTTCTCCAACACCTGGGTTGGTGGTTCGTATACTGATGATGTTCGGGAGATTGCAAGTACAAGTTTTGCAACGGATAAAAGGGTCTTCAAAATCTATGACCCAAGACCGATTAACATTAGTACCTTCTATAATCACAAAACGTGGCGCGGTTATATTGAAACCAAAATTATTCCAAAAACAGAAACTATTTGGCAACTTTCTCACAGCGAAATAAGTCCTTTATTCAATTATACTTTTGCTTATGACAGCCATTTGTATCGCGATTTCACGATGTCGACAGCTTTGGTTTCCTTACAATGGAATCCTTTTAGTGATTATATGCAGACGCCAACCGGCAAGATTGAATTTGAAAAAAGATTCCCAAAGTTCTCATTTCAGTTTACTAAATCGCTGCCTAATTTCTTTGCCAATGATTTTGATTTCGGAAAAGTCGATGCGCGGATTGAGTATGAAAAAAAATATTTAAACGGACAGAAATCGGCAGTTTTACTTCAGGCTGGTTATGCATTTGGAGCGCTTCCATTAACGCATTTGTATAATACTTCACCGAATAATCTGACCAAGGACAATCTTCTGCAAAGAATAACAATTGCCGGAAAAAACAGTTTTGAAACTATGTATTTCAACGAATTTTTTTCGAGTGAATTTGTGATGCTTCAATTCAAACATGGTTTTAAAAGAGTAGAATTGTTGAAAAAAGTAAAACCTTCATTGGTTTTGGTAACACGAATGGCTTGGGGAAATCTGCAACATCCGGAACGCCACATTGGTATTCAATACAAAACTTTAGATCAGGGCTTTTTTGAATCAGGTATTGAGCTGAATCAAATTTACAAAGGCTTTGGATTGACCGGCTTTTACAGATATGGCCCGAATCAATTGCCACGATTTGAAGATAATTTAGCCGTGAAGTTGAGTTTTGTTTTTGATTTTGGCTTTTAATTATGGCTTAATAATCAAAACCGAAGGAATATCAGTCAGCCACGAAGTTTCTTCTTCAATCAGTTTTTTCCAGGTTTCCAAACTAAAAATAATCAAATCCTGTTTAAGCAGGTATGGCTTATTAAGTTGATCCGGATGAAAAACTTCTATATTATCAGGATGGTTTTGTTCTAAAACCGCCAAAGCATTTTCGACAATAAAATTGTTTTTGGTATGTCCATCGTTATCCAAAATGGTAACGTGAGAATCATTATTATAAATCAATTTTTGCGCATAGTCAATCAGGAAAACATCGCCAACGCTATAAATACCAACGAATACTTTATCGATTTGATGTAAATCCTTATCAATTAAAACGCCAAGTGGTGTTTTGGTTTTGGAAATTATCAAACGTGTTCTGTCATCAAACGGTGAATTTTCAAACAAGCCTTCTTTTCCTTTGAATTTATCCAACAACCTATCCGGATTTATGATTCGGGTTGTAAATCCGAGTACTTTCCCCAAAATGGTTCCTTCAAAAATTGATTTCCCCAAACCAACTAATACCAAATCATATTTTCCTGCTTGAGCAATATGGGCAATATCGGTTTCCATGTCGTTTGTTGCCTTAAAAATAGTGGTAATTCGTTGATTCAATTTTCTGGATTCCTTTACAATAGGCTCAAAAGTCAGTGTTTCATATTCCTCTAAATTATAAGAATGCATTTCATCACTTGCTGTTAAGTGCATAGCTGTAACATTGGCTGAATCGGGTTGTTTTTTGACAAGGCTGTTTGCCAAACGCAGTAATGATTTCCCTTTTTGATTGTTCCCAAACGAAATCAAGATATTAAAATCGGAACTCTTTTTAACTTCAGAAGGAATAACTACATCTTTGGTTTTAAAAATAAAATTGATAATATCCAATGCCGGACCAGTCATAAACGTGGTCACCAACGCCATAATCACCATCATTGTAAACACTTTTGGCGAAAGCACACCTAATTCGTAACCGATGTTCAACACTACTAATTCCATCAAACCACGCGTGTTCATCAAAGCACCAATAGTCAAACTATCGCGCCAGCTTTGACCAACAAATTTTGCCGCCAAAGCACTTCCGAAGAATTTCCCGGCAACCGCAACCAGAATAATAAATCCGGTAACTTTCCATAGATAAGGCTCGTTTATCAAACCTATTTCTGTTCGTAATCCCGTAAAAACAAAGAATAATGGCAATAATAAAATCACCGAAACATCTTCTACCTTGTCAATAAAGAAATTCCTAAATTTAGAAATATCAGGCATAATCGCACCCATCATAAAAGCACCAAACAAGGCATGAATACCTATGATTTCTGTCAGATAAGAAGACACAATAAGACTCATGAAAAATATAGCGACTACCGATTTTTTGATATTCTCTTTTTTGCCATATAAATCTCCGATACGTTTCAGGAATGGTTTAACAACCAGAAGCATTATGACTACATAAGCAACAGCTAAACCAATAACATATAACGAACTCACAAAACTTCCGGCTTTTACTATGGCAATAACTACAGCCAAAATGCACCATGCCGTAATATCATCGGCGGCGGCGCAAGTGATAACAATGGTTCCCAATCGGGTTTTATGAATGCCCCGTTCCTGAACTATTCGAGCCAAAACCGGAAATGCGGTGATACTCATAGCGATTCCCATGAACAAGCTAAACGATAAAAACTCCACACCTGGCGGCGCAAATTGGTGATAAATGTAATAGGACAATCCGATACCTAAAGCAAACGGAATTACAATACTCGCATGACTGATTACAACGGCTTCGTTGGCCTTGTTTTTCAGGACTTTCAAGTCTAATTCCATACCTATGACAAACATGAAAAGTATCAAACCAATCTGACTTAATAATTGGAGGTTTCCAAGTGAATCAACAGGAAATAACGATTCCTTCATATCCGGGAAATACAAACCAAACAATGAAGGTCCAAGCACAATTCCGGCTATAATTTCTCCAATAACAGAAGGTTGTCCGATTTTTCTAAAAATCCAGCCAAAAATTCTGGCGACAAGAACAATCGTAATAATTTGGAATAGCAATAACGCTAATGGATGCTGTAAATTGTGGAATAATGAAGAAAGAAACTGAACCCATTGACTATCATCGGATGTTGGAGAAACGATTTTTCTGCCAACTTCCAGCAGTTTTCCTTTTTCAACAATTCTGTACATTAGGTAGGTAAATCCACCTGTAATGAAAATATAAAATAAAGAATTTTTTAAATTTCTCATCCAAAAATAGTTGCTGCTTGTGCATACAAAGATGCTAAAAAGCAATGTATATTTTTATTTTTTTTTAAGCTATTAACAATTATTTAAACTCGACTAATTATTCTGTTATAAATTAAGTAAATCTTTTGCAAAATCGCCGCCTTTTTTAGAGGTTTTAATTACCTTTGCAACCGTTTTTACATTAAAATGAAGAAGAAAATAAACGTTGGTTTTTGGGAATTTATAGCTGGAATTATTCTAAGAAATAGAATAGCTATTAGTGTTGGAATCGTTCTGCTGACCATCTTCTTAGCTATGCAATGGAAAAATGTAGGCATGACTTATAACGAAGCCAACTTATTGCCAAAAAATCACAAAGCCAATAAAGATTATACACAGTTTCTGAATGTCTTTGGTGAAGAAGGAAATCTGGTTGTAATTGGAATTAAGGACAATAAATTTTTCACTCCAAAAGCATACAAAGCGTGGAATGAATTGATGACCAATTTAAAATCTCACAAAGAGGTTGAATTGGTTGTTTCGCTAAACGATTTAAAGAAGTTACAAAAAAACGATACGCTTGAAAAGTTCGAATTGGTTCCGTTATTGGATCAAAAAAGAACCACTGATCCTGCATATTTAAAAGAAATCAAAAGACAGCTTTTTAATGATTTGCCTTTTTATGAAGGTTTGCTTTTCAATAAAAAATCGGGAAGCATTCGTTCTGCGATTTACATCAACAAAAAAGTTGTCAATTCGCCTATTCGTAAACAGTTCATCATTAATGTGCTTGTTCCCGAAGTAGATAAATTTGAAAAAACTACCGGAATTGACCTGAAAGTCTCGGGAATGCCATACATCAGAACCATCAACACCGAGAATATGAAAGGTGAAATTGGGCTGTTTATTGGCGCCGCATTATTCATTACTTCGCTGATTTTCTTCCTGTTTTTCCGTTCACACAGAGCTACATTTATTTCAATTTGCATATTAATTGTCGGCGTAATGTGGTCGTTTGGAACACTTGGCTTATTCCATTACAAAATCACAATTTTAACGGCAATTATTCCACCTTTGATTATCGTTATCGGAATTACGAATTGTATTTTCCTTATCAATAAATACCAGCAGGAAATCAAAACGCACCGCAATCAGGCTAAAGCGTTGCAACGTGTGATTTCAAAAATCGGAGTTTCTACTTTGATGACCAATTTGACGACTGCTATTGGTTTTGCAACCTTTATGATTACCGGAAACGATTTGCTATACGAATTCGGATTAGTGACTTCAATCAACGTGATTACGGTTTATCTTTTGACTTTGATGGTTGTGCCAATTGTGTACAGTTTTATGCCCTTGCCAAAAGAAAAACACCTGAATCATTTGAGCAGAAACTATCTTTCTTCGATTTTGAATTGGGTTGAAAGACATGTTAAATACAAGCGAAATCTGATTTACAGCATCTACGGATTGCTGCTTGTTTTTAGCGTTATCGGAGTTTCTCAAATGAAAGTTTCCGGAAGTTTGATTGGCGAAATGCCGAAAAGCGCTTCGTTTTTTAAAGACATCGTTTTCTTTGAAAAAGAATTCAACGGTGTGATGCCATTGGAAATTATGATTAATACCAAACGCAAAAAAGGCGTGATGAAAGCGTCAACTTTGCGAAAAATGGATGAATTACAAAAAACGATTGACAGCATTCCTGAGCTTTCAAAACCGGTTTCTATTGTCAATTTGGTGAAGTATTCGAAGCAGGCTTTCTATAACGGGAATCCGGAATATTATGATTTGCCGACTTCACAGGAACAAGCATTTATTCTTTCATACGCCAAAAATGCAACCAAAGGTTCTAAAGATAATCTGATGAAAAGCTATGTCGATTCGACTGGACAATACGCCCGAATTACGACTTTCATGAAAGACATTGGCACTCAAGAAATGGCTAAGATTGAAAAGAAATTACACACCAAAATCGATAAAATTTTCCCAAAAGACAAATACGAAGTTACGCTGACAGGAAAGGCTTTGGTTTTTCAAAAAGGAACAACATACTTAGTTGGAAACCTTGTCGAGTCTTTGATATTTGCCATTATGCTTATTGCATTATTGATGACCTATATGTTCCGTTCGTGGAAAATGATTTTTGCTTCGGTGGTAACTAATATTCTGCCGCTTTGCATTACATCAGGTTTGATGGGTTATTTCGGGATTCCACTGAAACCGTCAACCATTTTGGTTTTTAGCATTGCTTTTGGAATTTCAGTCGATAATGCCATTCAGTTTATGGCAAAATACCGTCATGATTTAATCCAGAACGGTGGAAAAATTGAAAAAGCAGTTGTTAGTGCGTTGCACGAAACCGGCGTTAGTACATTCTATACTTCGGTTGTTTTGATATTTGGTTTTGCTGTCTTTACGCTTTCAAGTTTTGGAGGAACGATTGCACTTGGCGGATTGATTTCGGTAACCTTAACCTTTGCAATGTTTGCTAATTTGGTTGTGCTTCCTGCTTTGGTTTTAACTACCGAAAAATGGCGCGGCAAAAAGAAACTGACCAAAAAAGAACTTACAGAAGAAACGCCAGGCATCAATATTTATCGTGATAACAATGAAGAGAATATTGATGAAATTACAGAAGAAGAATAATTTATATTTGCACTAGAAAAAAGAATTAAAATGAAACATACAAAAGTTAAAAGCTTACTAAACAGTGAAACAACGATTTCAGAGGTAAATGCAAAAGGTTGGGTAAGAACTTTTAGAAACAATCAATTTATCGCGTTGAACGATGGTTCGACAATTAATAATATTCAGTGTGTCGTTGATTTTGAAAACACACCAGAAGAAACATTAAAAAGAATTACAACCGGAGCAGC
>NZ_JBDSMB010000156.1:0-9885 GCF_039916025.1 Flavobacterium sp. | reverse complement strand
ATTCTAAAATAGCAGCTATCTGTTTGTAGTTAAAAGGTTTATTCGCGTTTTTTGATAATATTTTAAATATCTTTTCGGAGAAAGTCTTTTCATTTTTCCCGAACTTTTTAGGTTTCTTACTCATTTTCTTTTTCTAATTAATGCTGAAAATTACGAAGAAGTATTAAGATAAAAGAATTAAGTATTAAGATTTATTGAAAATATAACTTTTGTTATTTCATAAAATGAATTGTTATCAACACATATTAAAAACAACAATAAAAAAAATTAAATAAATTTAAATTTATGATGGTTATTATAGCATGTTCATTTGTACAATAACTTTAATTTTTAAAAGCAGATTTTGTAGTTATGGTTTTTTATATGTATTTATCAACATAGTTTTGAGAATTTAAAACGTTCATCCTAAACCTTTTTTAAGTTTTAATTAACAGTTGTTCACAACTCAAAAAAGCTGTTTTTTGTAGATAACTTTAATTTTTAATTTGTTTGAAAAACACACTTTTTATATTGATAACTTTTCTAAAAAAATGCCAAACTAAATTTGCTTTTGTGAAGTTGGTTTTTGATTACAACTTTTAACTTCAGAACCAAAAAAAACTTCTAAAATTCTATCCAAAGTTGTTAACAATCTATGTTAATTTAAGGTTAACTGATTATCAACGAATTGCGAAATACTATTAACACTGCATGATTTTAACATTTTAATTATGCATAACACAATTATTTTCAAACAGTTGCAAAATATATGCAAAATCAAAAAAAGGTTAGCTTTTAAAAATCAAACACTTAGAATAAACTAAAAATACAACCAATAGTTTCCGTAAATTTGTCATTTGATATTAAGAGGAGAATGTCCACCGGACATTCGGAAACCTAGCTAAATTAAAACACCACACTATGAAAATCTCAATTGGAAATGACCACGCCGGACCAGATTATAAGAAAGCAATTGTTGCTTTTTTAGAGCAAAAAGGTCACGAAATATTCAACCACGGAACCAATACTTTTGATAGTGTTGATTATCCGGATTTTGGACATCCTGTTGCTGTAGATGTTGAAACCGGAAAAGCAGATTTTGGTGTTGTAATTTGTGGTTCAGGAAACGGAATAAATATGACAGTGAACAAACATCAGGGAATTCGTTCGGCATTGTGCTGGACAAAAGAAATTGCAGGGTTGTCTCGTCAACATAACGATGCTAATATTATTAGTATTCCGGCAAGGTTTACATCAATCCAACAAGCCGTTGAAATGGTTGATACATTTTTAAACACCAATTTTGAAGGCGGAAGACACGCTAACAGAGTTAATAAAATTGCCTGCCAATAAAATGGAACACAATCACGTTCACATTCACAAACACGAAGTGAGAGGAAAAAATTTGGTTTATTCCATTTTACTTAACCTTCTTATTACAATTGCTCAAATTGTAGGCGGAATTATTTCAGGAAGTTTAGCACTGATTTCAGACGCGCTTCACAATTTTTCCGATGTTTTATCTTTGTCTTTTAGTTTACTGGCACACAAATTATCGCGAAGAAAAGCATCAATTGATCATACTTTCGGTTACAAAAGAGCTGAGCTTATTGCAGCATTTATAAACGCAATTACGTTAGTCGTAGTTGCACTTTTTTTAGTTTATGAAGCAGCTTCAAGATTATTTCATCCACAACCAATTCAATCTGGTTTGGTCATTTGGTTAGCACTTTTGGGAATTATAGTCAACGGAGGTTCGGTTTTATTACTCAAAAAAGATTCAGAGCACAACCTTAATATGAAATCGGCTTATTTGCACTTATTGACCGATATGATGGCTTCGGTGGCAGTTTTAGTTGGCGGCTTGCTAATGAAATTTTACGGTTGGTTCTGGGTTGATAGCGTAATGACTTTATTAATTGCGTTTTACTTAATCTACGTAAGTTATGATTTGATAATATCAGCAACAAAAATGCTAATGCTTTTCACGCCTGATTTTATTGATATAAAAGAAGTGGTTCGTGAAGTCCATAAAATCAAAGGTGTTAATAAACTGCATCATATTCATGTTTGGCATTTAAATGATGAAGAGTTGCATCTTGAAGCACATCTCGATTGTTCTCAAGATATAAAAATGAGCGAATTCAATGTTTTATTAGACGAAGTTGAAATCGTTTTATTCGAAAAATTCAATATCAACCACATCAACATCCAACCTGAATTCAAAAAAGAAGATCCAAAAGATTTTATAGTTCAAGACTAATTTTATGATGGTTCTTGATATCCATAGTATTCTAAAGTTATTCAAAAAAAGAGTGGCCGATTCACATAAAGGTAATCACGGACACGCTTTGATTATCGCCGGAAGCAAATCCAAAATGGGCGCAGCTATTATTTGTGCCAAAGCTTGTCTAAGAGCAGGAGCAGGTTTGGTTACTGTAAATATTCCAAAGAAAGAGCGACTTGCTGTTTTTACTTCTGTTCCCGTAGCGATGATTGAATTTAGGGAAGACAAAAAGAATTGGAACCAATATAATTCTGTTGCAATTGGTCCCGGAATCGGTACTGATAAATCAGCTACAACTCTTTTGAAATCAGTATTAGGAAACATAAAAACACCAGTTGTTTTTGATGCCGATGCATTGAATATTTTAGCTAAAAATCAGGGTGAACTTTTAAAACTTCCACAAAAATCAATTTTGACGCCACACGTTAAAGAGTTTGATCGACTTTTTGGAAAACACGATTCTGAATCAGAAAGAAGACAAACCGCCACAATAAAAGCAAAAGAATTACAGCTGATTATTATTCTGAAAGGACACAAAACCTTTATTACCGACGGACAAGAAAGCTTTGAAAACTCAACTGGAAATTCAGGATTGGCGAAAGGTGGTTCGGGCGATGCGTTAACCGGAATCATTACCGCTTTTCTGGCACAGAATTATGAACCGTTAAATGCCGCAATTCTTAGTGTTTTCATTCATGGTTTGGCTGCTGATATTACATTAGAAACACAAAGTTCAGAAAGCATGTTGATAACAGATGTTATCGAAAATCTTGGAAACGCTTTCAACAAAATTCAAAATTAAATTCAAAAATGACTAACATAAATTTCATAAAGGCGCAAGTTCAAACAGCCGATAAAAACATTAGCGCCACGTTAAAATTACTTTCCGAAGATTGCACCATTCCATTTATTTCGCGTTACCGAAAAGATCAAACTGGAAATCTGGATGAAGTGGTTATTGAAAATATCGCCAAACTTTCAAAGCAGTATGACGAAATCGTAAAAAGAAAAGAATTTGTTCTGAAAATCATCGACGAGCAAGGTCAGCTTACACCAGAATTAGCGAAAAAAATCAAGGAAAGTTTCGATTTGCAGGAAATTGAAGATTTGTATTTGCCTTATAAAAAGAAGAAAAAAACCCGAGCCGATATAGCCCGTGAAAACGGATTGGAACCTTTAGCAAAAATTATTTTTAGTCAAAGAAATGAAGATGTCGATTTTATTTCGACACAATATCTCAATGATAAAGTCAAAAATGAAGACGAAGCATTGCAAGGTGCAAGAGATATTATCGCCGAATGGATTAATGAGAATATTTATATCCGAAAAAATCTTCGTCGATTGTTTCAGCGAAAAGCGATTGTTACAACAAAGGTTGTAAAAACCAAAAAAAACGATGAAGCCGCTCAAAAATTTTCACAGTATTTTGATTGGGCTGAGCCGATTTCAAAAGCGCCATCGCATCGATTATTAGCGATGCTTCGGGCCGAAAACGAAGGATTTATAAAATTAAATGTCGATATCGATCCAGAAGGTTCGGGAGAAGAAGCGATTAATTTTATCGAAAACGAAATCATAAAAACTAAGAACGACACAACTTCGCACATCGAATTAGCCATAAAAGACAGCTACAAACGATTGCTCGAGCCTGCAATTTCTAACGAAACTTTGCAGGATGCCAAAGCAAAAGCCGATATCAAAGCCATTGATGTTTTCGCTGGGAATCTGAGCCAGCTTTTATTGGCGCCACCTTTAGGCGAAAAACGAATTTTGGCAATTGATCCGGGATTTCGTTCGGGTTGTAAAATTGTTTGCCTCGATGAAAAAGGCGATTTGTTATACAACGAAACCATTTATCCGCATCAGCCACAAAACGAAAGTGCGATGGCAATGAAAAAAATCCGTTCGATGGTTAATGCTTATAATATTGAAGCAATTTCTATTGGAAATGGAACGGCTGGCCGCGAAACCGAATTCTTCATCAAGAAAATTGCTTTTGACAAACCAGTTCAGGTTTTTATTGTTTCTGAAGCTGGCGCTTCGGTTTATTCTGCATCTAAAATTGCCCGTGATGAATTTCCAAAATATGATGTAACGGTTCGTGGTTCGGTTTCTATCGGAAGACGACTTTCAGATCCTTTGGCAGAATTGGTAAAAATCGACCCAAAATCAATTGGCGTTGGGCAATACCAACACGATGTTGACCAAACAAAATTAAAAGAAGAACTCGATACCGTTGTTGCTCGCTGCGTAAATTCTGTTGGGATAAATATCAACACGGCGAGTAAATCGCTTTTGAGTTATGTTTCGGGAATTGGCGAAAAAATGGCCGAAAACATTGTAGCGTTTCGTTCCGAAAATGGTCCATTTGAAGATAGGAAACAAATTAAAAAAGTCCCGCGTTTAGGCGATAAAGCCTATCAGCAAGCAGCAGCTTTTGTTCGGATACACAACGGAAAAAATCCTTTGGACAATTCAGCTGTGCATCCTGAAGCGTATCCAATTGTAGAAAAAATGGCAAAAGATTTGGGTTTAAAAACCAATGATTTGATTGCCAATAAAGAGAAGATTTCACAAATAAAATTAGAAAACTACATCACGCCCGAAATCGGAATTCTTGGTTTAAAAGACATTGTAAAAGAATTGGAAAAACCCGGACTCGACCCAAGAAAATCGGCTAAAGTATTTGAATTTGATCCAACAGTTACAACTATAAAAAATGTTAGAACCGGAATGATTTTACCAGGAATTGTAAATAACATTACGGCTTTTGGCTGCTTTGTTGATATCGGAATAAAGGAAAGCGGATTGGTTCACATTTCACAACTTAAAGCGGGTTTTGTTTCCGATGTGAATGAAGTGGTGAAACTGCATCAACATGTTCAGGTGAAAGTCGTAGAGGTTGACGAAGACCGCAAGCGGATTCAGTTGACGATGATTTTATAAAGCAAAAATCCCAAATTCCAGTAATGGAATTTGGGATTTATATTTTAGTAAAGAAAATTACTTTTTAGCTTCCTCTTCTTCTTTTTTAGAATTAGCATGAGCTTCCTCTTCTCCTTTTGATGCTTTCTTGAATTCATTAATTCCCGAACCCAATCCTTTCATTAATTCCGGAATTTTTTTACCTCCAAAAAGTAATAAAACAACAACTAGAATGATTAATATTTCCGGCATTCCTATTCTTCCCATGATATATAATTTTGCGCTTTCGCAGATTTTATTTTTAAAAAACTTCGACAAAGGTAAAAAAGAAAATAACATTCTTTGAATTTCACCTTAATAAATATACGTTAAACATCGTTAGTAGTAAAAAGGCTAAGCCAACTTATTTTCTATATTTGTAAATCATTCATACAATCATGTCCGAAAAACGGCTCAAACGAAAAATAATCAAGAAAAAATTGTTTACAAAAAACCGCCTGGTTATTTTGAACGAAGACACTTTTGAAGAAATTTTCTCACTTAGATTGACGCTGATGAATGTTTTTGTGGTAGCCACAATCGGAGCACTATTTATTATTTTTGTCACAACTTACATCATTGCGTTTACGCCGCTGCGCGAATACATTCCGGGCTATGCTTCCACACAATTAAAGAAAGACGCGACTGAATTGGCTCTGAAATCAGATTCATTAAATCATGCTTTGAAAAAAAACGATGCCTATATTCAATCGATTAAAAAGGTTTTGACTGGCGATTTAGAATATGCAAAATTCAATAAAGATTCCATTTTAGCATCAGCTTCGGAAGCTGTTTCAGAAGACGACCTGAAACCATCCAACGCCGATTTGAAGTTTAGGGAAGAAGTTGACAGAGAAGACAAATACAATCTTTTTGAAAAGGCAAAACCAAAAGTTACTGCTGTTTTATTCCCGCCGGTAAAAGGGATGATAACCGAGAAATTCAATCCAAAAGACAAACATTATGCGGTTGATATCGCTTTGGCGAAAAACACACCAATAAAATCAATCCTGAGCGGAAGAGTAATTTTCGCCGATTGGACACCAAATACAGGAAACGTCGTAATCATAAGACACAATAACGGATTTATTTCGGTATACAAACACGCAGCTTCAGTAACCGTTTCGCAAGGCGATGTGGTAAGAACAGGCGAAGTGATTGCTTTGGCAGGTTCAACCGGACAAGAATCTACCGGTGTGCATTTGCATTTTGAATTATGGAAAGATGGTTATCCAATCGATCCGAGTATTTTTATCGAATTTGAATAATATGTCTGTAAAATCATTCGCCGCCAAAATATTCGCCGGAATCATTCACAATAAAACTCAGAAATGGGTTCAAAATCCTATTGGAACGCAGCAGAAAGTTTTTCAAAATCTTTTGGATTCTGCCAAAGACACTCAGTTTGGAAAAGACCATAATTTTGCCAAAATCAAATCTTTTGAAGACTTTGCCATGCAAGTTCCGATTCGGGATTATGAAGAATTGCGGCCTTATGTCGACCGTGTTGTAAAAGGCGAAGAAAACATTCTTTGGCCAGGAAAACCGCTTTACTTTGCGAAAACCTCAGGAACAACTTCGGGCGCAAAATATATCCCTTTGACCAAGGAATCGATGCCATTCCATATTGAAGCTGCGCGAAACGCCATTCTCGGATATATTCACGAAACCGGAAAAGCAGACTTTGTCGATGGTAAAATGATTTTTCTGCAGGGAAGCCCAATTTTGGAAGAAAAAAACGGAATTAATCTCGGAAGACTTTCCGGAATTGTGGCGCATTTTGTTCCGAAATATTTGCAGAAAAACAGAATGCCAAGTTGGGAAACCAATTGCATCGAAGATTGGGAAACCAAAGTTGATGCGATTGTTGAAGAAACCTTCAACGAAAACATGACTGTGATTTCGGGAATTCCTTCTTGGGTTCAAATGTATTTTGAGAAGCTGGAACAAAATGGAAATAAAGCGGTTGGTGATATTTTTAAGAACTTCAATCTGTTTATTTATGGCGGCGTGAATTATGAACCATATCGCGCCAAATTTGAAAATCTAATTGGCAGAAAAGTTGATTCGATCGAATTATTTCCGGCTTCGGAAGGATTTTTTGCCTATCAGGATTCACAAAAAGACAAAGGAATGCTGCTACTTTTGAATTCAGGAATTTTCTATGAATTTGTAAAATCTGAAGAGTTCTTTACCGAAAATCCAAAACGTTACACGATTGGTGAAGTCGAATTGAATGTCAATTATGTTTTAATAATTTCTACCAATGCCGGACTTTGGGCATACAATATTGGTGACACGGTTCAGTTTACATGTCTGAAACCTTATCGCGTAATTGTTTCCGGTCGAATCAAACATTATATTTCTGCTTTTGGAGAACATGTTATTGGTAAAGAAGTCGAACATGCTTTGAAAGAAGCTATGGAGAATTCCAACATTCGCGTAAACGAATTTACGGTTGCGCCACAAATTGCACCAAGTTCCGGATTGCCTTATCACGAATGGTTTATCGAATTTGAAAATGAACCTGAAAACCTTGAAGAATTTGCCCTGAAAGTAGATAACGCTATGCGAAAACAAAACACTTATTACGATGATTTAATTGTTGGGAAAGTATTGAAAACATTGGTTATTTCAAAAGTTTCCAAAAATGGATTTCAGGATTATATGAAATCTATTGGAAAACTAGGTGGACAGAATAAGATTCCGAGATTGAGTAACGATAGAAAAATAGCAGATTTGCTAAAAAGAGGATAAGAAAAGATGAAAGAAAAAAGATTTTTGTGGTTGATATTATTGATTGGTTCGGCTCTTTCGGCACAGATTAAAGGGATTGTTGTAGACGAGTATAACAAACCGATTTCCTATGTGAATATTTGGGTTGAAAATGAAAACAACAGCACCACTTCTGAAGAAAATGGAGAATTCAGCATTAATTGTCTGCCAAATAAAAACCTGATTTTCTCAGCTATGGGTTATGAGAAGAAAACGGTTAACGCAGCAGACGCAGAAAAAGTGATTTTGAAAGTAAACGCGTTTCAATTATTGGAAGTTGTCATTGCCAAAAGATTTGAAACTAGGGAAATTGAAATCGGGAAAGTCAAAAACGAAACCTATCAGGCTTTTGATAACGGACCACGAATTGACGCAAAATTTTTCCCTTATAATCCAAAATATAAAAGGACACGATACATCAAAAAAGTCAATTTTTTCACCGATAACCAGTTAGAAAGTGCTTCTTTTAAAGTCCATTTTTTTATGGTTAACCCAGATGGTTCTCCGGGAGATGAATTACTGAATAAAGATTTTTTAGTTTCGGTTAAAAAAGGCGTGAATAAAACCTATTTTGATGTAACTGATTTCGCTTTGAAAATGCCAAAAACAGGAATTTTTGTAGGTTTTGAAAAGTTGATAATCGAAAAGAATAAACTGGAAAAAGAAGTTACCGATTCAAACACAAATAAGACAACCATACAAAAAACATACTTCCCTTTTGTATTATATAATTTTGTTGAAAGAGAGTTTGTCTACACCTTCTCAGGCGGAAAATGGAACAAACAAACTAAACAGGATATTGCCAATCCATCAGACAAAATGACGGTATATGAACCGGCAATAAACCTAATCCTAACCAATTAAATGAAGAATACTGTTTACTTTTTTTTATTTATCACATCTACACTTTCTTCACAAATTAAGGGAATTGTTGTAGATGATAAAGGCAGCCCGATACAATACGTAAATATTTGGGTCGAAAATGAGGATATTGGAACGACCTCAGATGAAAACGGAATTTTCAAAATATATACTACTTCGGATAAAGTATTGATTTTTTCTTCTGTAGGTTACGAGGTTAAAAAAACCGCCATAAAAGACAACGATAAAATAATTTTAAAGGAAGCCATTTTTAAACTGAAAGAACTTGTCATTTCCAATAGGAAAAAAGACAAAGAAATCGAAATCGGAGAAGCCAAAAAGATTCATCATTCTCAACTTTCGGGTAATAAACCATGGATATACGGCAAATTATTTGAATATGATTCAATATATGAGATAACGCCCTTTTTAAAGAAAATAGTATTTTTTTCAGATAATGAGAAAAAAGATGCCAGGTTAAAAATCAGGATATTTGAATTTAATGATTCTATCCCGACAAGCGATTTGTTACATGATGATTTGATTGTAACGGTTAAGAGGGGAATGCGAAAAAATGAGATAGATGTCTCTGAATATAATATAAGATTTCCCGAAAAAGGAATAGTAATTGGGTTGGAATGGATGATTATTGAGGAAAATAAATATTTCTTTGAATACGAATCCTTTGAAACGAAAGAAATAGTAAAATCAGAAGCTTACGCGCCGTCGCTGATAGTTAATTATTCAGAAGTTGAGAACTCTTTTAACTATATGCAGGGGAAATGGCATAGAAGCAAAATAACCCCGACTGTTAGGAAAGACAAACCTTGGTATAATAAGGTTATGTTGCCGGCAATAAACCTAATTCTAACCAACTAAAGGACAAAAACCTTATATTTGCAGGTTAGAAAAAACAATTTAATGAAAGAAATTAAAAACATTTCGCGCTCAAGAGCGCAAGAATCGTCGGCAGCTATCGAACGATTGTACATTACCATGAGGCATTTATTCAACAGAGG
>NZ_JBDSMB010000155.1:0-17925 GCF_039916025.1 Flavobacterium sp. | reverse complement strand
AGGAAATGGAACTTTTTGAAAAAAAGTTCTATGAATCGATGACTTCTAAAATCGCCTTACTTAACAGAATCACGTATTATATCGTAAACCGAAAAGGGAAACAAATGCGGCCAATGTTTGTTTTTTTGGTGGCCAAAATGATTTCCGAAAGCAATGATGTCAACGAAAGGACCTATCGTGGCGCCAGTGTAATCGAATTAATTCATACGGCAACTTTGGTTCATGACGATGTGGTTGACGACAGCAATCGCCGTCGCGGATTTTTCTCTATCAATGCTTTATGGAAAAATAAAATCGCGGTTCTTGTTGGTGATTATTTATTATCTAAAGGTTTACTGCTTTCTATTGATAATGGCGATTTTGATTTGCTCCGAATAATTTCAGTTGCGGTACGCGAAATGAGCGAAGGTGAATTGCTTCAAATTGAAAAAGCACGTCGATTGGATATTGTTGAAGATGTTTACTATGAAATCATCCGTAAAAAGACAGCGACTTTAATTGCTTCCTGTTGTGCGCTTGGCGCCAAATCGGTTTCTGAAGATGAAGCTCAGGTCGAATCCATGCGTAAGTTTGGGGAACTTATCGGAATGGCATTTCAAATCAAGGACGATTTGTTTGATTATACAGATGATGCGATTGGTAAACCTACCGGAATTGACATCAAAGAGCAAAAAATGACTTTGCCTTTGATTTATGCTTTGAATAATTGTACGCCAAAAGAAAAAAACTGGTGCATAAACTCAATTAAGAATCACAACAAAGACAAAAAACGTGTTAAGGAAGTCATCCAATTTGTAAAAGACAAAAACGGCTTGCATTATGCTGAACAAAAAATGGTAGCATTCCAGCAGGAAGCACTACAAATCCTTGAAAAATTTCCCCAATCTGACTATAGAGACTCGCTTTCACTTATGGTAAATTACGTTATTGAAAGAAAAAAATAAATAATTTTAAAATTATTTTCACTTGTAAAGCATTGACTTTACTAAGATTTTATTTTTTTTCAAATCGTCATGCAACTATTTTTCAACCATCCTCGTCTATGCTAATAGAACACTAACCAATAGTTTTGAAAGTAATCAATTTACATCAGGAAGAAAAAGAATTAATCGAATTGGCTGTCGAAAATAATCGTCATGCACAACATCAGATTTATTCAAGATTTTCTCCAAGAATGTTAAGCGCCTGCCGCCAATATATAAAGGATTTGCAGCAAGCAGAAGACATAATGATTACAGCTTTTATGAAAGTGTTTACCAATCTGAAAAATTTTGAACACAAAGGAAGTTTTGAAGGTTGGATAAGAAGAATTATGATTAACGAATGTATTTCTTATATCAGGGTTCAGAAAAAAGTAAAGTTCATTGAAGATGAGAATTATTTTGAAGAGCGTTATAACAATATTGAAAGCCAGTTTTCGGTAGAAGATATTCAGTTTTTGATTGACAATTTACCAGATGGCTACCGAATGGTTTTCAATCTTTATTGCATTGAAGGATTCAAACATCAGGAAATTGCGGCAATGCTCGGGATAAATGAAGGCACATCAAAATCGCAGTTGTCACACGCACGAAAAATGCTTCAGGGCAATATTAGCAAACTAAAAAATTACACCAATGGGACAGAATAAATTAGAAAATCAGATAAATGAAAAGTTGAATTCGAGAGAAATTCAACCTTCAGCTCAGGCTTGGGACAGATTAGATGCTATGCTTTCAGTTTCGGAAGAAAAAAAAACAAGAAAACCTTTTGGCTTTTTGTTTATTGCTGCCAGCATCACAGTTTTGCTAACTGCTGGTATATTTTTCTTCACACAAAATGGAACCAAAATTCAACCTGAAAACAATGTAGTTACCACAGAAATTAAAGATACAATTCAGAAACGAGTTAATGAAATCCAAACTCCAATTGTAGAACAAAATCAAGTAGTAGTTTCACCCGATAACAAACCAACAACCAACAACCAACAACCGACAACCAATAATCAACGAGTTTCAATCAATAATCAAAAAATGTCAACTAATCAAAATCAATCAACAAATCCAATTATCAATCGTGACAAAGAAGTTCAATCTCAAAACAATTCAGATGTTGCTTTAAAAAATCAACCTGTTATCGAAACCAAAAAAGAACTCACACTTCCTAACAAAAGCATTCCTTCGGACGAGCAACTTTTGGCAAGTTTAGATAAAACTGCTAAGCAATCATCCGAGAAAAATGCGATAGTAAAAGTAAATGCAAAAAGTTTGCTTTCCCAAGTAGATGGCGAATTAGAGTTGACGTTCAGAGAAAAAATAATCAATAAAGTAGCAAAAAACTACAAAGAAGTTAAAGTGGCTTTGGCCAATAGAAATAACGAATAATCATCATCAATCACATTTAAATCAAAAATCATGAGAAATTTTACCCTTTATTTAGCAGTAGCTGTATGCCTGGTTGCAAGCAAACTATCAGCACAAGAAACATTTGAAGCTAAAGCACATGCTATAGCTGATAAAATCGAAAACATCACCAAAGATGAGAAAGCCGCTTTGAAAATTGAATTAGAAGCAGTAAACAAAGAATTAGAAGCCGGAACAATTACCAAAGCACAAGCCGATGAAAAGAAAATGAAGTTGGCAGAAACACATTCCAGAAACATTGAAACCAGAGTTGCTGAAGCTCAAGTCGATTTGAAAGAATTAATAAGACAAAAAGTAGAAGGAAAAATCAAAGATGCGAAAGAACAAATGACAATGAGATTTAATTGGAATAGAAACGACTCTGTTAAAAAAAACAGAGGAGAAGCCAGAACTACATCACAATTTGTCTTTGCAGCAGGTGTCAACAACTTAATTACTGATAAAGCCGTTGCGCATTCTGATTACAGATATTGGGGTTCACATTTTTACGAATGGGGTTTTACTTCCAACACAAGGCTTTTCAAAAATGACAATTTGTTGCATTTGAAATATGGATTTTCTGTAATGTACAACAATCTTCGTCCAACAGGTAATCGATTATTTGTAGCAAATGGAGACCAAACCAATCTTGAAACTAGTGCAGTTAATCTTCACGATTCCCGTTTCAGAAGTGTATATGTTACAGCGCCAATTCACTTAGAATTTGATTTTACAAAAGCAAAAACCAATGCAGAAGGGAAAACATTATTCAGAACTCATGAAAGCGTTCGATTCGGAATAGGTGGTTATGCCGGATTCAGAGTTAAATCAAAACAGATTTTAAAATTTAGTGAAGACGGCCACGATGTGACAATAAAAGAAAAAGGTGGTTTCAATACTGAAGATTTCATTTATGGCGTGAGTACATATCTTGGTTATGGTGAAACGAGTTTATATGTGAAATACGATTTAAATCCATTGTTTAAAG
Source organism: Flavobacterium sp. (assembly GCF_039916025.1). Lineage (GTDB taxonomy): Bacteria > Bacteroidota > Bacteroidia > Flavobacteriales > Flavobacteriaceae > Flavobacterium. The sequence continues at coordinate 14,556 of NZ_JBDSMB010000155.1, read as the reverse complement.
ACAATGCCATTAAACAAAACAATATTTCACTTGGTATCCGTTTTGACTTGAATTAAAAAGAAATAAAAAGAATTTCATGCTTGTCACACTGAGCGCAGGCGAAGTGTTTTTTAGGTTAGTTTATACTTCGGAAAAAGATGTTTCAGAAATGAAGCATCTTTTTTTTATTTTAAATTTTAAATTTTAAATTTTAAATTCTGAATGTGTAATTTTACGCTCATTGTTTTTTTTGGATTTCTAATGATCTAAAAAGTCTAACTATCTAACTATTTAAATTTGATTACTCGCGAAACTATAGATAAAGTTTTTGAAACCGCACGTGTGGAAGAAGTCATTGGTAATTTTGTTCAACTAAAGCGCGCCGGTAGCAATTACAAAGGATTGAGTCCGTTTTCGGATGAACGTTCGCCATCGTTCATGGTTTCTCCTGTGAAACAAATCTGGAAAGATTTCAGTTCGGGAAAAGGCGGAAGTGTCGTGACTTTTTTGATGGAACACGAACATTTTACGTATCCGGAAGCAATTCGTTTTTTAGCCAATAAATACAATATCGAAATTGAAGAAACCGAAGTTTCTCAGGAAGATAAAATAGAAGCTAACGAAAAAGAAAGCATGTATTTGGTTTCGGAATTTGCCAAAACCTATTTCCACGAAACACTTTTAAATTCTGAAGAAGGCAAAGCAATTGGACTATCTTATTTTAAAGAAAGAGGTTTTACCAATGAAACCATTGCCAAATTTGGTTTGGGATATTCTCCCGAATCGTGGGATGCATTTACCAAAGAAGCTTTAGGAAAAGGTTATCAATTAGAGTTTTTAGAAAAAGTCGGGCTGACTATTCTCAGAGAAGACGGAAAACATTTCGACCGTTTTAAAGGAAGAGTGATGTTTCCGATTCAGAGTTTGTCCGGACGAAACTTAGGTTTCGGTGGACGGATTTTAAACAATGATAAAAAAGCAGCCAAATACCTGAATTCGCCCGAAAGTGAAATTTACCATAAGAGTAAAGTCCTTTACGGAATTTTTCATGCCAAACAAGCGATTGCCAAACAAAACAATTGCTATTTAGTTGAAGGTTATACCGATGTAATTCAATTGCATCAAGCCGGAATTGAAAATGTGGTTGCTTCATCAGGAACAGCTTTAACTCCTGATCAAATTCGGTTAATAAATCGATTGACAAAAAACATTACCGTTCTTTTTGATGGCGATGCTGCCGGACTTCGTGCTTCTGTTCGTGGAATTGATTTGATTCTCGAAGAAGGAATGAATGTAAAAGTCTGCACGTTTCCTGATGGTGATGATCCGGATAGTTTTGCCAAAAAGAATTCGTATGAAGATTTGGTTTTTCATTTAGAAAACAATGCCAAAGATTTTATCCAGTTCAAAGCGTCGCTTTTGATGAATGAAGCGAATAACGACCCAATCAAAAAAGCCGATTTGATTCGCGATATGGTTGTGAGTATTTCCAAAATTCCGGACAGAATTAAACGCGAAATCTATATTCAGGAAACTTCCCGAATCATGGATATTTCGGAACAGGTATTGTTGAATACTTTGGCTCAGTTGGTTCAAAAAGATATTTCGGAAGCTGGAAAAAAACTCAAACAAGAATATAAAGGGTTAGAAGCTGTTAAGGATAAAGCTGAAGTCATTAATATTCATCCAAAAGTTAATAGACTATTTAATTTGGAAAAAGATGTTATTAGAATTCTTCTTGTCAATGGAAATACTGTTTTAAATTTTGAAGACTATTTTCTTAAAAAAAATGATGAGAATGAACTAATAGAAGAAAAAGAGATTGTTAATTCTTCAGTTAGCCGCAGGATTTATTTAAGTTTACAAGAAGATGAAATTGAGTTTACAACAGAATCGTTTAAGAATATTTACACTGAAGTAATAAGTTATTACAATCAAATTGAAGAAAATACAAGTTTTGATAATTTGTTAATGTATTTGAGTGAAAACTCAGTGAATGATGTTACAAGTATAATTATGGAATATGATAAAGAAAGTCTCAGTAACTGGGAAGGTCAGAACATCTTTGTGGCATTAAGAGAGTCTAAACCAAAAATAAATCAAGATGTAACAGAAACTATTCTTACTCTTAGAGCTATTTTAGTTAAATCAATAATTATTGATTTAATGGCTCAAGTACTACCTGAAGCTGACAATACAGAGGTAATGCAAACGATACAAGATTATAATACATTACTTAACAGTTTTGCAGAAAAATTAGGAAGAGTAATTATTAATTAAATATAAAAAAACCCGCATTAGCGGGTTTTGATTTTTAAACGATTTCTAACGTTTTTGCTTTGTTGACAAGGTCGACCAAATTCGTTACATTTAATTTCGTCAGCAGACGAAGCTTGTAAGTACTGATGGTTTTCTCGTTAAGTGCTAAAATCTTAGCAATCTCATTGTTCTTTTTACCATCGCTTAAAAAACGAAGCACCTCGATTTCTCGATTAGAAAGTTTTCGATACAAACGCTCAGATTTGTTTTGCTTAGCAATTAATGCTAAACTTTTCTTGATTTCATCATTCAGAATAATTTGCCCTTGACTTACTTTGACAATAGCAATTCCTAAATTTTCAAGCTTTGATGTCTTATGAACATAACCGGCGCAACCAGCTTTTATAGCATTTGGTGCGTAGATGTGTTCCGACAAGCTGCTAAATACAATAACTTTAGTCTTTGGAAAGTTTTTAATGATTGACTTGACCTCATAAATGCTTTTTAATCCTTCAAGTTCTAAATCAATGATTAAGACGTCAATTTCTTTATTTCTTAAAGCATCTGGAACCATGAAAAAATTACCAACATTTGAAACGACATTTATTTCAGGATGATCCTTGAAATAAGCCTTCATTCCAAAGTGCACGACTGGAAAGTTATCAGCGACACATAGATTTATCATAATTGTGGTATTTGATAAAAGTTAATAAAATTACCCGTAAAGGTAAGAAAACATATTGAAAAAATGTTAATTTTTTTAATAATTATTTGAAATTTATTGGGATTATACATACAGGAATTGCCTGCATCTTATGTTTGTTTGCCTTATTCAATTTTGTGTAAATTTGCAAGACTTCTTTTTCTCTTCCTGAAAAATCTCCTGCCTTTCTATTCTTTTCTGCTTCAAGCATTGCCCATTCTAATTCATCATAACTAGCTCCCAACTGATCTTCGTCAGTTCTTGAATCGCCAAATAATCCATCTGTTGGCGCTGCTTTTTGAATAGATTCCGGAATCTCTAAATATTTCCCCAAAGCATAAACATCGCTTTTCATTAAATCCGCAATCGGACTCAAATCAACACCGCCATCACCATATTTGGTATAAAAACCAACGCCAAAATCTTCAACTTTATTTCCTGTTCCGGCAACTAATAAGCCATGAATTCCGGCAAAATAGTATAAAGTTGTCATTCGTAAACGCGCTCTTGTATTGGCTAAAGACAAATTAAACTTTGCTTCATTTTCTGAATTTGACACTTCTTTTTTAAACGTTTCAAAAACTAATGTCAAATCAGCTTCAACATTTTTTACATTCGGGAATCGCATTTTTAATTGCTCAATATGTTCCCTTCCGCGACTTACCTGAGTGCTGTCCTGATGAATTGGCATTTCAACACATAAAGTGGTTAAACCCGTTTGAGCGCATAGTGTAGAAGTCACAGCTGAGTCTACACCGCCTGAAATTCCAACAATAAAACCATTCACATTCGCATTTGTTGCATAATCCTTCAACCATGTAACAATAAAGGTGTTGATTTCCCCTACCTTAATAGTACTTTTTTTTGCCATTTGTTATGAAAATTTTTAGAAACTGCACTGTATATTTGCAAATGTAAAAAATCAGAAGTTTTTAATTGGTTTAACACTCGTTAATTTTAAAAATGAAAAAATACTTAATTGCATTAGCCCTTTTAGTTGGTTTAATCTCTTGCGATAAAAAATCAAAAGTTGAAAAAGCAGTAGAAGAAATTCCGCTCGAACTCAAAGTGTATCGATTTGAAAATGCTTTTTTTGAAACACCACCAAGTGAGTTACAAAATCTGAAAGCGGAATATCCTTTTTTCTTTCCTGAAGGAACACCAGACAAAATCTGGACAGACAAAATGCAAAATCCACAATGGCAGGAATTATATCAGGAAGTGGAAAAAAAATATTCCAATTTTGGAAAACAAACTTCAGAAATTGAGGATTTGTTTAAGCATATAAAATACTTTTTCCCAACAGCAACAATGCCAAAAGTATATACGGTTATTGCCGATATGGACTATAACAATAAAGCCATTTATGCCAATGATAAACTTGTAATTTCGCTGGAATTATATTTGGGCGCCAACCACAAGTTCTATGATCAGGCCAAATACATCAAACAGAATTTTGAAGAAAGACAAATGATGCCCGATATAGTTACGAGTTTTTCGTTAGGAAAGATTCCGCCACCATCAGAAAAAACATTGCTTGCCGAAATGATATATTACGGAAAGCAATTGTATCTGAAAGATCAGTTATTGCCAACTTACAATGATGCCGAAAAAATTGGATATCTACCGGAGCAAATTATCTGGTGTGAAGAAAACGAAAGTGATATCTGGCGTTATTTCATTGAAAAAGAATTGTTGTATAGCAGCGATTCTAAATTGCCTAATCGCTTTACAAATCTGGCGCCTTTTTCCAAGTTTTATTTAGAGATTGACAACGAATCCCCGGGAAGAGTTGGCCAATGGATTGGATGGCAAATTGTACGTTCGTTTATGCAAAATAATGAGGTTAGTATGCAGGATATGCTAAAAATGGACGCCAAAGAAATATTTGAAAAATCAAAATACAAACCAAAAAAGAATGAGTAAGACCATCACTTCCGAAATAAAATTTCTTGTTGAATTAGATGAAAATCGCGTTCCCGAAAGACTAACCTGGTCAGCACAAGATGGCGGCGTTGAGCAGGAAGATGCCAAAGCCATGATGCTTTCTATTTGGGATAGCAAAGTACAGGAAACGCTACGTATCGATTTGTGGACAAAAGACATGCCTGTTGACGAAATGAAATTGTTTTTCCATCAAACATTAGTCGCTATGGCTGATACTTTTCAACGAGCTACGCAAGATGAGAAAATGGCAGATACCATGAAAGATTTCTGTGAATATTTTGCCGAAAAACTGGAGTTGAAGAAATAAATATTAGAAAGTATAACCAATGCGTAAATGCAAATCTAACGCAACGTTATTATCAGGAATATAATCTTCAAGAACAATAAAAGTCCCGATGCCAATTCCGGCTTCATAAGTGAAATGATTTCCAACGGTTCTTTTAATTCCCCATTTTGGCACGAAAGCGATGGTGCTGATTACATTCAAATTGTCTTCGTTTGAGATAGAAAACCAATCAGGATTATAAGTAATATTCAAGGCAAGGAAATTTCCGGAATTATTAGAAATTTTTCTTCCTTTTTTGATTCGTTTCTCTAAATTATAATACCATCTTGGCTCAAGTCGAATAGAAGGGATTAATGCTGAAGTTTGACTATAACCATTATCAGAAAAGCCAAAATCGAGACCAATTTCAGATCGTAAACTTATTTGATTTGACAATCTTGATTCATTATGAACCCAAGCGCCAAGAAATCCGGTTTGAATTCCGAATATTGATTTTTCAACACTTGCCTTTGGTTTGTCTTGAGAAAAAGAAAAATTCGTGATAAGTAAAATAAGTATGATTTTCTTCATCCTAAAACTGATTCAGGTCTTTAAAAACTTCAGTATTTATATCGTCAATATATTCCAAAACAGCTTCTCTTCCTGTAGTTTCGGTAGCTGAGGTTACAAAATGCTGTGGCATTTCTTCCCAGTTGTTAGCTAAAAGTGCTTTTCGGTAAGCTGCAATGTGAGAGTCAATTTTTCCTCGGCTAATCTTGTCAGCTTTGGTAAAAATAATGCAAAACGGAATTTCAATTTCGCCTAAATAAGTTATAAATTCCAAATCAATTTTCTGTGCTTCCAATCGGATATCAATTAAAACAAAAGCACAAACTAATTGTTCTCTTTTCTCAAAATAATCGGTAATAAACTCCTGAAAAACTTCTTTGGTTCTTTTGGAAACACGGGCATACCCATAACCGGGTAAATCGACCAAAAACCAATTAGAATTGATTTTAAAATGATTTATTAGTTGCGTTTTTCCTGGTTTTCCTGATGTTTTTGCCAAATTTTTATGATTGGTTAACATGTTTATTAAGGAAGATTTTCCAACATTAGAGCGGCCAATAAAGGCATATTCAGGCAAACGTTCCAAGGGGCATTTGCTGACATCAGAATTGCTGATAATAAACTCGGCGGTATTAATTTTCATATTATAGGTGAACTTCTTTTAACCATTCATCAAGTAAACGGTTGAATTCGTCAGGATGTTCCATCATGGCTGCGTGACCACATTTGTCAATCCAGTATAATGAGGAATTAGGCATCAGTTTATGAAATTCTTCTGCTACTTCTGGCGGCGTTACCTGATCATTTTTACCCCAAATAATACAAGTTTTTACATGCATTTTAGGTAAATCTTTTGCCATATTATGACGAATGGCGCTTTTTGCAATCGTCAATGTTTTAATGACTTTTATTCGGTCATTTACTACCGAAAAGACTTCGTCAACCATTTCTTTTGAGGCAACTTTCGGGTCGTAAAAAACAGCTTCAGCCTTATTTCTGATATAATCATAATCTCCGCGTTTTGGATAACTGTCACCCATTGCACTTTCGTAAAGACCAGAACTTCCTGTGATTACAAGTCCGGCTACTTTTTCCGGATACATTTTAGCATGATATAACGCAATATGTCCGCCAAGTGAATTTCCTAAAAGAATAACGCGGTCAAAACCTTTGAAAGTAATGAAATCTTTCACATATTTTGCGAAAGCTTTTACATTTGTTTTTAAAATGTTTTGCGTGTAAATAGGTAACTCAGGAATGACAACTTTATAGCCATTAGACGAGAAATAGTCAGCAACCCCATTAAAGTTACTTAACCCACCCATTAATCCGTGTAAAACGACTATTGGTGTACCTTCTCCAGCTTCAAAATAGGAATATCTGCCTTCTTTTTTAAATTTTCCTTCCATGTGAATTTTTGAGTTTTGCCTCGGCAACAAATATATGATTTTATAGATAAAAACCCATTCATATAAGGATTTTTTACTACTAAAATTTAGAGTTTCTCAATATTATTCCAAATTAAATAAGGTGCTAATTATCAACAATTAATAAAAGTATTACAAGCTCAAATAGTTAAGCAGCAAAGTAAAATAAACCCTTTTTTTTAATTCAACTTTCCTTTGGTTTACAACATTTCTTAAAGATTTGTTAAAATTTTACGGCAAATAAATTTGTTGTCTTTCGCATTAAAAAAATATAAAAGTGGTAAAACTTATTAACAAAGTGGTATTTTGTGGTAAATTGTGGTATTTATTTTTATATTTTTGCTCGTAACCAGAACAAAACCAAATTGAACACCATAATCGGGACATACGAATGTAAAGTTGATGCCAAGGGAAGACTGATGATTCCCTCGGCCTTAAAGAAGCAACTTGCTAATTCTCTGCAGGATGGCTTTGTCTTGAAGCGTTCTGTGTTTCAATCTTGTTTAGAATTATACCCAATGACAGAGTGGAATTTGATGATGCAAAAAATCAACAAATTGAACCGTTTTGTAAAGAAAAATAACGATTTCATTCGTCGGTTTACTGCCGGAGTAAAAGTGGTAGAAGTTGACGATTTAGGAAGGTTGTTAATTCCAAAAGATTTAGTTGGCTTTAGTAAAATCTCCAAAGACATTGTATTGTCTTCAGCGGTTAATATCGTTGAGATTTGGGATAAGGATTTATATGAAAAAGCTATCGCTGGTGATGATGATGAGTTTGCAAATTTGGCCGAAGATGTAATGGGAAATAGTAATGATGACAACGATGGAATATCATAATCCAGTTTTATTGAAGGAAACTGTTGATGGATTGAATATCAAACCTGATGGAGTTTATGTGGATGTGACTTTTGGTGGTGGTGGTCATTCTAAAGAGATTTTGAAACGATTAGGCCCAAACGGAAAACTTTTCGGATTTGATCAGGATGAAGATGCTTTCGCCAATGCTTTGCCAGATGAAAGATTTACGCTGATACCAGAAAATTTTAGATATATCAAACGTTTTTTGAGATTTCACGGTGTAAAAAGCGTTGATGGAATTTTAGCAGATTTAGGCGTTTCATCGCATCAGTTTGATGTTCCGGAAAGAGGTTTTTCTACTCGCTTTGATGCCGATTTAGACATGAGAATGAGTAAAAAAAATGAGTTGGATGCTTTCAAAGTGGTGAATGAATATGATGAAGCCAATTTAAAAAGAGTGTTTTTGGATTATGGTGAATTAAAAGTCGCTCCAGCCTTGGCCAGAACAATTATTGAAGCTAGAGAAAAGAAAGATATCAGTACAACCGACGAATTGAAAACTGTTTTATCAAGGTTTTTGCCAGAACAACATAAAAATAAAATCCTGGCTCAAATCTATCAGGCGATACGAATTGAAGTAAATCAGGAAATGGATGTTTTAAAAGAATTTTTGGAACAATCACTTGAAATATTGAAACCGGAAGGTAGATTAAGCGTGATTTCCTATCACTCTTTGGAAGACAGATTGGTCAAACGTTTTATAAAAAACGGAATGTTTGAAGGTGAACCGGAACGTGATTTTTTCGGAAATTTTTCGGTTCCGTTCAAAAGCATTGAAAAGTTAATCGTTCCAACAGATAAAGAAATAAAAGAGAATAACAGAGCAAGAAGTGCAAAGCTGCGAGTAGCTGAAAAGAAATAAAGCATGAAAAAAGGAGTTTACAGCATATTAAAAGCTCGGTTTTTAGTCAATGAAGATGCTACAAGAAACTGGCGTTTCATAGTTTTCCTGTTTCTGTTAGCACTTATAATGATTGCCAACACACACCGATTTGAACAAAAAGTTTTTCAGATAACAGAATTAACAAACGAAGTAAAGGAATTGCGTTCAGAGTTTGTAGACAAACGTTCAGAATTAATGAAATTAAAAATGGAATCGACGGTTTCAGAAAAAATGGAGGAAAGAAAAATTTTTCCATCGTCAGTTCCGCCACAAAAAATAAAAGTTAAAAAACAACCAGAAAAAAGCTTCTTTCAAAAACTATGGCAATAGAAGATAAACATATCTCTTACCGAATTTACTTAGTTGCATTCAGCATCTTCTTAATGGCTATAGCGGTTATCTTCAATTTGACCAAAATCCAATGGTCGCAAGGTGACTACTATAGAAAATTAGCCAAAGAAAGAACAGTAAGGAACTTTGTGATTCCGGCCAATAAAGGAAATGTCTATTCTGCAGATGGAAGTTTATTAGCGACTTCAATTCCAAATTATAATATCCGATTTGATGCTGTGGCTCCAAAAAGCATTGCTTTTGAAAAAGACGTAAAACCTTTGGCTGATTCATTGTCAAAAATGTTAGGCAAACCAAGTTCTTATTATCATACCCAATTAAGAATGGCACGCGTCAATAAGAACAGGTATTTGCTTATTGCAAAAAAATTGAGTTACTCTCAATATATGCAAATCAAAAACTTTCCACTTTTCAATTTAGGAGCTAATAAAGGCGGAATGATTACCGAGCAGGAAACCGTTCGTGAACATCCAATTGGGAAAATTGCCGAAAGAACGATTGGTTATGACAGAATCGATGAAAGCGGAATCCGTGTTGGTAAAGGAATCGAATGGTCTTTCAGAAAATATCTTAACGGAAAAGACGGAAAAGTTTTAAAGCAAAAAATAGCAAAAGGTCAATGGAAACCTATCCGTGATGTCAATGAAGTTGATCCGCAGGATGGTTATGATGTGATTTCTACTATCGATGTTTACATTCAGGATATTGCACACCATGCTTTGTTAAAACAGTTGAAAGAGTTCAAAGCGGAACACGGTTGTGTTGTAGTAATGGAAACCAAAACCGGAAAAATCAAAGCGATTTCGAATTTAGGAAAGTTAAAAGAAACAGATTCAACTTATTTTGAAACAACCAACTATGCAATAGCAGAATCTCACGAACCTGGTTCAACCTTCAAATTGGTTGATATGATTGCGTTGCTTGATGATCATAAAATTGACACCAGCAAAGTTTATGACAGTAAAGGCGGAATCATTGATTACAGAGGTCACAAAGTTCGCGATTCTCATGAAGGTGGTTATGGTAAAATTTCTTTGGCACGTGGTTTTGAAGTTTCTTCCAATACCATAATGGTTCAGGCGGTTTATGAAAATTATAAAAATAATCCAAAAGAATTCGTAGACAGAATTGACAGAATGGGCTTGAACAAACCATTGGGATTACCATTTCAGGGTGAAGGCAAACCTTATATTCCACAACCAACAGACAAACACTGGAGTGCCATTTCGTTGCCATGGATGGCTTTTGGATATGGAGTTTCGGTAACACCATTGCAAACATTGACATTATATAATGCTGTGGCTAATAATGGTGAAATGATTAAACCACAATTTGTTTCTGAAATAAAAGAATGGAATAAAGTCATCAAAAAATATGACAAGGAAGTTATCAATCCGAAGATTTGCTCTGATGAAACCATCAGGAAATTGAAAGCGGTAATGCAAAATGTGGTTAAAAAAGGAACAGGTTCTAAGCTGTATTCCAAAGATTTCTCTATGGCTGGTAAAACGGGAACTGCACAAGCTAATTATGGAAAAAACGGAGGAAATGACAAACATTATATTTCTTCTTTCGTTGGGTTTTTTCCTGCCGAAAATCCTAAATATTCCTGCATAGTTGTCGTTCACAAACCAAATACATCGGGTAATAATTATTACGGTGCCGATGTGGCCGGACCGGTTTTCAAACGCATTGCTCAAAAGATTTTTACCGATTCCCCTTCTACCAATCTGGTTAAAAACATCAACAAAAAAATCACCAAACAGGAAGTGGCTTACGACGATTATAAAATAAAATCAAATTCTGAAATTAAAGTTATTCCAAATTTAAAAGGAATGAGCGGAATGGATGCTGTGGCACTTTTGGAAAACTTAAAACTGAAAGTTAAAGTCATCGGCATCGGAAAAGTAAAAAAACAATCAATTCCTGCCGGAGAAGCATTAGATAAAAGTAAAACAATCATACTCGAATTATCGTGATTATTTTAAAAGACATATTATACAAAGTAGCTATCGAAGCGGTAAAAGGTTCGACGGAAATGACTATCAATAAAATCGAATTCGATTCACGAAAAGTTGTGGAGAATGATGTTTTTATAGCCATTCGCGGAACCGTTTCTAATGGTCATGATTTTATAGAAACTGCGATAAATCTTGGCGCAACAGTAATTGTCTGCGATGCATTTCCAGAAGTTATTGTTACCGGAGTTACTTATATCCAAGTGAAAGACACCAATTCAGCTTTGGCATTTTTGGCAGCTAATTATTATGGAAATCCATCACAGAATTTAAAATTAGTTGGAATCACCGGAACGAATGGTAAAACAACCATCGCCTCTTTATTATACCAATTATTTCAAAAAGCAGGTTACAAAGTTGGATTGCTTTCAACTGTGAAAATCATGGTTAATGGTACTGAATACAAAGCCACACACACCACACCGGATTCATTGACTATCAATTATTATTTGGCAGAAATGGTTGAAATGGGTGTTGAGTATTGTTTTATGGAAGTGAGTTCACACGGAATCCATCAAAAACGTACCGAAGCTTTGCATTTTGAAGGTGGCGTTTTCTCGAATCTGTCTCACGATCATTTAGATTATCACCCAACATTTGCCGAATACCGCGATGTGAAAAAATTATTTTTTGACCATTTGCCAAAAACAGCTTTTGCATTAACAAACATTGATGACAAAAACGGTTTGGTGATGATTCAAAATACAGCTGCTAGAAAACTGACGTATGCTTTGAAATCGTACGCCGATTATAAAGCGCACATTCTGGAAAATCAATTATCAGGATTGTTGTTAAAAATCAATGAAAGCGAAGTTTGGGTTCGATTAATCGGAACATTCAATGCTTATAATTTGTTGGCAATCTATGGAACCGCAGTAGAATTGGGATTAGATAAATTAGAAGCATTGCGATTATTGTCAGAACTGGAAAGTGTTTCCGGACGTTTTCAATTTATTGTTTCTAACTTCCAAATCACAGCAATTGTTGATTATGCACATACTCCGGATGCTTTGGAAAATGTCCTGAAAACCATCAATGATATTCGCTCAAATAACGAACAATTGATAACAGTTGTAGGTTGTGGTGGTGACAGAGATAAAGCAAAAAGACCAATTATGGCAAACATTGCTTCAACCATGAGCAATAAAGTAATCATCACTTCTGACAATCCGAGAACCGAAGATCCAATCGACATTATTGCCGATATGGAAGAAGGCGTGCAACCGCAAAATCAAAGAAAAACAATATCAATTGTTGATAGAAAGCAAGCGATTAAAACAGCTTGTCAATTGGCTGGGCCAAATGATATTATCCTGATTGCCGGAAAAGGGCATGAAACCTATCAGGAAATTAATGGTGTCCGACATGATTTTGACGATATGCAGATTGTAAAAGAATTATTAGAACAATTGGACAAATAACCGAATAAACAAATAACCGAATATGCTATATTATTTATTTGAATACCTCGACAAAACAATGGATATTCCCGGAGCAGGAGTTTTCCAGTATATCACTTTCCGTTCCGCTTTAGCGTTAATCCTTTCGCTGATGATTTCAACCATTTATGGAAAAAAAATCATCACTTTCCTGAGAAATCAACAAGTTGGGGAAACAGTAAGAGAGCTTGGTCTTGACGGTCAAACTCAAAAAGCAGGAACGCCAACAATGGGTGGATTAATCATCATTATTGCTACGCTGATTCCGGTTTTATTGTTAACCAAACTGAATAATATCTATATCATCCTTTTGATTGTTACGACACTTTGGATGGGAACTATTGGATTTATTGATGATTATATCAAAATCTTCAAAAAAGACAAACAAGGTTTAAAAGGAATTTTTAAAGTTATTGGTCAGGTAGGATTAGGATTAATCGTTGGTTCAGTTTTGTATTTTAATCCAACAGTAACGGTTATCGAAAGATCAAGTAAAGTAATGAATTCCAATCAAACCGAAACTGTAATTTCAGAATCGCCGGTTGAAACAAAATCTACAGTAACTACAATTCCGTTTACCAAAAATAATGAACTGGATTATGCCAAAATCATAGAATGGACAGGCGATGATTACCAAAATTGGGCTTGGTTGGTTTTTATTCCAATCGTAATTTTCATCATTACTGCTGTTTCCAACGGAGCAAACCTTACCGATGGAATAGATGGATTAGCCGCCGGAACTTCCGCCATCTCCGTACTCGCACTCGGAATTTTTGCGTTCGTTTCGGGTAACGTTATTCTTTCCAGCTATCTGAACATCATGTATATCCCAAATTCGGGAGAAATGACGGTTTTCATTGCGGCTTTTGTTGGAGCATTAATCGGATTTCTTTGGTACAATTCTTTTCCCGCTTCAGTTTTTATGGGCGATACAGGAAGTTTAACTATCGGTGGAATCATTGCAGTTTTAGCTATTTCCGTTCGAAAAGAAATGTTACTTCCGGTATTGTGTGCCATATTTTTCGCCGAAAACTTATCAGTAATCCTGCAGGTTTCTTATTTCAAATATACCAAGAGACGTTTTGGCGAAGGAAAAAGAATTTTCCTGATGTCACCATTGCACCATCATTATCAAAAGAAAGGATATCACGAAAGTAAAATCGTAACCCGTTTTTGGATTGTGGCAATTCTGTTGGCTATAGTTTCTATTGTGACATTAAAATTGAGATAATGCAACGATTAGTAATACTTGGAGGTGGAGAAAGTGGCGTTGGAACTGCCATTTTGGGAAAGAAACAGGGATACGATGTTTTTGTGTCTGATTTTGGAGAAATAAAGGATAATTACAGAGAAGTTCTTAAACAGTATGACATTAAATGGGAAGACGAAACCCATACAGAAAGCCTGATTCTAAATGCTGATGTGGTGATGAAAAGCCCGGGAATTCCGGAAAAAGCACCAATAGTAAAAAAGCTTTTGGAAAAAGGAATTCCAGTGATTTCTGAAATTGAATTTACGATTCAGTTTACCAATGCAAAAACAATTGGAATCACAGGCAGCAATGGCAAAACAACAACAACAATGTTAGCCTACCATTTGTTGAAAGAAGGAGGATTGAATGTGGGATTGGGAGGAAATATTGGCAAGAGTTTCGCCTGGCAGGTTGCCGAAGAAAATTACGATTGCTATGTGTTGGAATTGAGCAGTTTTCAATTAGACGGAATTGTAACCTACAGACCGGACATAGCCATAATAACAAACATCAGTCCGGATCATTTGGACAGATACGAATATAAATATGAAAACTATATCGCATCAAAATTTAGAGTAACAATGAACCAAACCGAGAATGATT
>NZ_JBDSMB010000154.1:0-16541 GCF_039916025.1 Flavobacterium sp. | reverse complement strand
TCAAAGTCCCAAAGTTACAAAGTAAAATTGCTTTATAAATAGAGATTGTGATTATATTTACATTTTAAATCCGCAACGTGAAACGCAAGTATATACTTCCTCTTTTTCTGTTATTCCAAATCATTTTCCTGAAGGTTTTGGCATTCTTCCCCGAAGTTGTTGAACGTTTTTACAGCAATGGAATGTATGTTTTTACGTCAAAAGTCGAGCGGTTTATTTTAGGTTCTATTCCGTTTTCTGTTGGTGATATTGGTTATGCAATCCTGATTATTTATTTGCTGATTTCAATCTGGAAAGCCAGAAAAACATGGCGTAATCAATGGAAAGACAATCTTTTGAAAGTGTTAAGTGGCCTTTCTATTTTCTATTTCGTATTCCATCTGCTTTGGGCATTTAATTATTATCGTGTGCCGTTGTTTGAAAAAATGAATATCAAAAGAGAATATTCCAATGAAGATTTATATGCGTTTACCGAAAAGCTGATTGCCAAAACCAACGAAGTGCAATTCGCGATTACGCACAACAAAAATCAGAAAGTAAGCAATCCGTATTCGCAGGATAGCATTTTTAAAATCACACAAAATGGTTATAATAATCTGGCCGCAGCATATCCTTTTTTCAAGTACGAAATTCCGAGCCGGAAGAAGTCGCTATTCAGTTTGCCATTGACTTATATGGGTTTTGGCGGTTATTTGAATCCGTTTACCAATGAATCACAAGTGAATTATAAAGTGCCAATGTATGGTTTCCCGAATGTAATTTGCCACGAAATGGCGCATCAAATCGGTTTTGCCAGCGAAAGCGAATGCAACTTTATTGGTTTTATGGCCTGTATTAAAAACGATGATTTGTATTTTAAGTATGCTGCTTATAGTGTGGCGCTGCGTTATTGTTTGGAAAACGTAATTATGAAAGATGAAGAAAGATTCAACGCGTTGCTTCCAACAGTCAACAAAGGAATTCTGAAGAACTATAAAGAAAGTGAGCTTTTTTGGGAACAATACGACACCTTTATTGACAAAGGGTTTCACGCATTTTATGACCAATTCTTAAAGGCAAACCAGCAAAAAGATGGCTTGGAAAGCTATAGCAAGTTTGTGGATTTACTAATCAATTATTACAAGGAAAAAGAAATTAAATAACAACTAATTACTCTTCACTAGTCACTAATTACTTTGCATTCTGCTTAAAGTAAACTTCCGTTGCACCTTGTCCATACTTTTGATAATTAGCATCTTGGAAAACAATATTGTCATATCGGCCTAACAGGAAATCAAGATCAGATTTCAGCACACCTTCTCCAACGCCGTGTATAAAAACTATCTTCGGAATTCGGTTGCGGATTGCGAATTCGACATGACGTTTGGCGGTTTCCATTTGTAAAGTCAGGATGTCGTAGTTGTTCATGCCTTTATAATTTTTGACCAACTTCTCAATGTGCAAATCAAACTCTGGTGGCGGAATCTCTTTTTTGGGTTTCTTTTCTTTGTTGATATAGTTTGGTTTTGGAATTTCTTTTTCGCTAATTACCTGGCTTTTGTTAAAACTAAAATTCATCGCATTGCCGCTGCCAATCTTAATTAATTCGCTGGCTTTGTATGTCAGATTGAAACCATCAGTAGTTTCAATAGTCACTTCAGAACCATTGATTTCAACAACAATTCCATCAATAGCATCATCTAAAACCGAAACCTTATCCCCTTTATTCAACATTGTCTTCTTCTTTTTCTTCCTGATTCTTACTTGGTGTTTTGGCGCTTAATTTCATGACGCCATACATAAATATTACTATAGCAATACATAATATATAAACGTTGGGTTTCTCTTTTGATTGCTCATACAGGCCAACAATAATCGCGGCAAGCATAAAAGGTATTACTAGTTTTTTCATTTATGCTGAATTTACTTGTTCTGAATTCATTTCAGAAGTTTAGTATCTTTTTTTACATTCCAAAAATAAAAAAAACCAGCCAAATTAGCTGGTTTTAAATACTTATATTTTAATATTAATGCATTCCCCCGCCTGATGCACTAGCTGCGAATACAATTAATGCAATAACAATAATTAAAATGTATAATGAGATAACAACAATAGCTGTAATTCCTAAAAATTTATGATGTGATTTTAAATTAACTAAAGCATCTGAAAGAACATCACTATTGCTTGATTCTAAAGCTCTTTTTGTGCCCGTTGCATATTTGTACAAATAATAAATTGGGAAGAAATACAAGGCAGCAATTACGATATATATAATTCCGAAGTATGCTTTAACTGCTCCTAAAGGACCCATTGCGTCACCGCCAAAAGCAGGATTATTGCCAATTGCCGACATGGCAACCGACATAAATAAGCCAGCGATAATCATAAAAGCGATTCCGATAAATCCAAGAATTGATAAAAACATACACCATTTGGCGCTTTCTCTTAAAGCACCTACTGCTTGTTCGTTTAATACTAAATTGTTTTGGTTTTCCATAAATAAAAAGGTTTTGGTTGGTTTATAAAAAGGGTTGATATTTACTTTTCAAATTGCTTTAATGTCTTGATGATGATAGCAACGCAATCTAATAATTGCTCTTCATTCATCACTAAAGGCGGCGCAAAACGGATGATATTTCCGTGAGTTGGTTTTGCCAATAATCCATTATCGCGTAACGCCATACAGATATTCCATGCGGTTTCGCTTTCTTCGGTATCGTTGATTACAACTGCATTCAACAGACCTTTTCCGCGAACTAAAGTCGCTATGTTTGATGTTTCAATGTATTTGGCCAATTCAGCACGGAAGATTATTCCTAATCTTTCTGCATTTTCAGAAAGCTTTTCGTCTTTTACAACATCCAAAGCAGCCATAGCTACAGCAGCAGCAATCGGATTTCCACCAAAAGTAGAACCGTGTTGGCCAGGTTTGATTACGTTCATAATTGCGTCATTTGCCAAAACTGCCGAAACAGGATACGCTCCACCAGAAATTGCCTTACCCAAAATCAAAATATCAGGTTGAACGTTTTCGTGGTTTACTGCCAATAATTTTCCTGTACGGGCAATTCCGGTTTGGACTTCGTCAGCAATGAATAACACATTATTTGCTTCACATAATGCTTTGGCTTTCGCCAGATAACCTTCGCTTGGCACATAAACTCCGGCTTCACCCTGGATTGGTTCAACAAGAAATCCTGCAATATTTTTAGAAGATGTAATTGCTTTTTCTAAAGCATTGATATCATCGTAAGCGATTTTAATAAAACCTGCTGTATATGGACCAAAGTTTTTACGGGCATTTTCATCATTAGAAAACGAAATGATAGTCGTTGTTCTACCGTGGAAGTTACCGTCACAGACAATAATCTGTGCTTCGTTTTCGTTGATTCCTTTCACTTCGTAAGCCCATTTTCTACAAAGTTTTAAAGCAGTTTCCACAGCTTCGGCACCAGTATTCATTGGCAATACTTTATCAAAACCAAAATATTTAGTAATGTATTCTTCGTAAACTCCTAATTTATCATTGTAAAAAGCTCTGGATGTAAGCGTCAAAGTTTGCGCTTGTTCCATCATGGCACCAACAATTTTTGGATGACAATGTCCTTGATTTACGGCAGAATATGCTGAAAGGAAATCGTAATATTTTTTACCTTCTACATCCCAAACATAAACACCTTCACCTCTATTTAAAACTACCGGTAACGGATGATAATTGTGCGCACCATACTTGTTTTCTAAAGCAATAGCTTCAGCAGAACTCATTTTTTCTAAAACTGACATAATTTTTCTTTTTTAATCCGAATTCATTCCGGATTTTTATAAAATATCAATTCCTTCTTTTGGAGAGAAATCATCCATTGACAAAAGTAAAATTTAATTACGAATTACGAATTATAAATTACGAATTGTTAACTCAACTTAAAGCGCCACTAATTAATAATCCCAACACATTCAATCTTACTACTTATTATTCTATTCGTAATTCGTAATTTCAAATTCGTAATTATTTTTTATTCTCAAGTCTATTCAAAATGTCATTCATCATTTCAATCTGAACTTTCTGTATTTCTATCAATTCCTGTTGCTGATGCATGATTAAATGATCTAGTTTGTCATCTAACATTCTGATTTCCAGTTCTGATTTTAGGTTTATCATATAATCTTTTTTGGCGCGTTCTCTGTCTTTTTCTTCCTGACGGTTTTGGCTCATCATGATTATCGGCGCCTGTAACGATGCCAAACAAGACAAAATCAAATTCAGCAATATAAACGGATACGGATCAAATCCTTTGTTCAGCAAGAGCCAAACATTAGCTCCAATCCAAACCATAATGACTACAAAAAACCAAATGATGAATGTCCAACTGCCACCAAAGTCAGCCACGTTATCGGCTAATCTTTGCCCAAAAGTCCGGTTATCCGGTTCGTCTTCTACTTTGTTAACCAGTGATTTGTCTTCTGCTAAGGCTCTGATTACATTTTTATGCAAAACACTCAACTCGCCAACTTCTGATTTTAGGAACTTTGAAATATATTTTTCTCTGTAGATATTCAATTCGCCGACAGTTATCTCTTTTGACATATCCAAATCGGGATGATCTTCTTTTATTAAATTAAGGATTGGACCACGGATGCTTTGACAGGAAATTTTATCGTGTTCAGGAGCTTCTAAACCTGAAATGGTGCTTTTGAACGTTGCTTTGGAACTCATACTGGAATTTATTTAGCGCTAATTTACATTTTAAAACCATTAAAAAGCCTCATTCCAAAAAAAGAAATGAGGCTCAGAATTTATAATTGCAATTACTTACAACAAGGTTGCTGATGAAGTAATATCGGTATTTAATAATTTTGAAATCGGACAGTTTTTTTCTGCTTTGGTTACTAATTCCTGAAAAGTTTCATTTGATATTCCGGCAACCTTGCCTTCGACAGTTAAATGTGAACCAACGATAGTTCCGTTTTGAAAATCGATTTCACATTTGGTTTGAATGCTTTCAATTACAAATCCGGCTTCGGTTATAAAAGCGGAAAGCTGCATTGTAAAGCAACCTGAATGCGCTGCCGCAACAAGTTCTTCCGGATTCGTCCCAACGCCTTCTTCAAAACGCGAACCGAATGAATATTGGGTGTTATTTAATACTGTACTTTGTGTAGTAAGCGCTCCTTTTCCTTCTTTCAGAGAGCCTTTCCAGACTGCGGTTGCATTTCTTTTCATGATAGTTTGTTGTTTAAAATTTGTGTAAATTTAGTAATAGAATCTGAAGCTAAAGTTACGGAATTATTGTTATTTATTATACTTGCATTTGTCATTCCCACGAAGGCGGAATCCATAATGTGGAGGTGGTTTCCCGCCTTCGCGGGAAAGACAAATACTATTTTTCCTTGTACATCTCTAGTAGTTTATTCACCGTGTTCCAGTTACGAGTTGTAGAAACCACATTCATGCTTTTTTCAATCCATTTATTATCGAGTCTCGTTTTGGCGGGAGAAATATCATATTTCAGATAAATACGTTTACCATCCAATTGAATTTCGTCGGGTTTTATAAAGTTAAGATTGAGTTGGGTAATCATATTATCGGGCAACATCGAAGAAATAAACGAAACATACAGTTTTTTCAAATCAACGCCTTCATCATTCAGAAATCCGTTTCGGTCTAAACAAGCCTGCAAATCTTCTCTGCCAATCACAATTACCGGAACATCGTGTCCAAATTCTTTAAAGATTTCCTGTTTAATCAGAAAACCGACTTTAGTCGGACTTTCTTCCTCAGTATCGACAAATACATTTCCCGATTGGATATAAGTCACCACATTTTGAAAACCAATAGCTTCGAGTGCTTTTTTCAAAGCTACCATATTAATCATTTTATGTCCTGAGACATTGATACCGCGAAGAAGGGCTAAGTGGGTTTGCATGGTTATTAGTTTCCGTTCCTCAAATATACCAAATCCTTACAACAACTTTTAAAATTATTTTTTCTGCATTTCTCCCATCTTCATCCACCCTTTCTTCGGACGTTCTTCGGAGTTTTGGCATTAACTCTGAAGCGACTCCGAAGCAATACCGAACAAAGACCGAACAAAACCCCTAAAAAAACAGACCAACCGGACATAACCGGACATCTTCGGACATTGTGAAAAATATGGCATTCCTAATTTGTAATTCGTAATTCCTAATTCCTAATTTATAATTACTTTTGCGCCATGGGAAGAAAACAAACCAACAAAGTCATCTTTGAAAACATAACTGTTTTGGATGCTGGTGCCAAAGGCGTATCAGTAGCTAAAGCACCCGAAGGGCAGGTCATCTTTATACCAAACGTCGTTCCCGGCGATGTGGTGGATGTGCAAACCTTGAAGAAAAGAAAATCCTATTTTGAAGGCAAAGCCATCAAGTTCCACTCCTATTCTGAAAACCGAATTGAACCTGTTTGCCAGCACTTTGGTGCCTGTGGCGGTTGCAAATGGCAGAATATGAAATACGAGCAACAGTTGTTTTACAAGAATCAGGAAGTATATAATAATCTGAAACGCATTGGTAAAATTGAGTTGCCGGACTTTGAACCAATATTGGGTTCGGAGAAACAATTCTTCTACAGAAACAAAATGGAGTTTGGGTTTTCGGATACGCGTTGGTTAAACGAAACTGAAATCAAATCTGAAGACCAATCACTAAGCAAAAAGCCTGCTCTTGGTTTTCATATTCCGAGAATGTGGGATAAGATTCTGGATATTGAGAAATGTCACTTACAGGAAGATCCATCAAATGCGATTCGTAATGCAATAAAGGAATTTGCTGTTGAAAACGATATGCCATTCTTTAATGCACGTAATCACGAAGGTTTATTACGTACGCTAATGATCAGAACAGCATCAACCGGAGAAATCATGGTGCTGATTCAGTTCTTTCAGGAAGATAAGAAGCAACGTGAGTTGTTGATGGATTTTATCGACGCAACGTTTCCGCAAATTACTTCTCTACAATACGTAATCAACGGCAAAGCCAACGATACGCTATACGATCAGGACATAAAATTATACAAAGGAAGAGATTATATTCTGGAAGAAATGGAGGGTTTGAAGTTTAGCATCAATGCCAAATCGTTTTACCAAACCAACTCAGACCAAGCGTATGAATTATATAAAATCACAAGAGAATTTGCAGGTTTGACAGGCAATGAAGTCGTTTACGATTTATACACCGGAACCGGAACCATTGCACAATTTGTTTCCAAAAAAGCAAAGAAAGTAATTGGTGTTGAAGCGGTTCCTGAAGCGATTATTGATGCAAAGGAAAATGCCAAACGCAACGACATTACCAATTGTGAGTTTTATGTTGGTGATATGAAAAATGTATTCAATGATGATTTCATTGCACAGCACGGTCAGCCGGATGTTATCATTACGGATCCGCCACGCGATGGAATGCACAAAGATGTTGTTGAACAATTGCTGAAAATTGGTGCTGATAAGATTGTGTATGTCAGTTGTAATTCGGCAACACAAGCCAGAGATTTAGCGTTGATGGATGAAATGTACAAAGTAACGCGTGTGCGTCCTGTAGACATGTTTCCGCAAACGCATCATGTGGAAAATGTTGTACTTTTGGAGAAGAGATAGAATTATTCTAAATTTTGAATTATAAATTTTAAATGAAAAAAGTACTTATTTTATTATTGATTGCCTTCACTTTTTCAGGTTGTGAAAAGGACGATATCTGCATAGACGAAACTACTCCACGATTAATATTGGAGTTTTATGATATTGCTAACCCGGCGAATTTAAGGAATGTTATAAACTTAAAGGTTCAGGGTCAAGGAGCCGATGATTTTATAGTTTTTAATACGGCACTATTGGAAACTGATCCCGCCAGGTATCTTTTTAATGGAAATAAAATTGAATTGCCACTCAATATTACACAAGATACTACCAAATATACTTTGATACTAAACAGCACAAGTTCGACTGGTACAAATACAGACTTTCTGCAATTTAATTACAGCCGTCAAAACGTTTTTGTTTCCAGAGCATGTGGTTACAAAACCATTTTTGAACTTAATCCAACTCCAAATGGTGTTATCAAAACGGATGCTGTCCCAGCGGACACTTTTTGGATACAAGACATCAATATACAAACTACTAACATTGAAACCGAAAATGAAACACATATCAAAATTTACTTTTAGTATTGCTTTGGTATTGCTTTCATTTTTAGGCAATGCACAAGAAAAAACCACTGCCAAGAAAGACAGCGTTACTGTAAAAAAAGACAGCATTCCACCAAAAATGGAGCGTTATGGTTTGCGTTTGGGTGTAGATTTATTCAAACTAACGCGTTCGTTTTATGAAACAGATTATCGCGGATTGGAACTTGTTGGAGATTATCGTGTGACGCGCAGGCATTATTTGGCCGCCGAAATCGGTAATGAAGACAAAACTGTTGATGACGACCAAGTCAATTTCACTACAAAAGGAACTTACCTAAAAGTGGGATTTGATTACAATTCTTTTCAGAATTGGGGAAATATGGAAAATATTATTTCTGTTGGTTTGCGCTATGGTGCAAGTAGTTTTAGCCAAACCTTAAATAGCTATCAGGTCTATAATCCTAATCTTTATTTTGGAGAATCACCTGTAATCATCTCAGGTGAAGAATTCAATGGTTTATCAGCACAATGGATAGAAGTTGTTGCAGGTATGAAAGCCGAAGTATTTAACAATGTCTTCGTAGGTTTCAGCTTTAACGTGAAACGACTGATGTCTCAAAAGCTTCCTAATAACTTTGACAATCTCTATATTCCAGGCTTTAACAGAACGTATAATGGCGACTTTGGTGTCGGATTCAATTATACTGTTTCTTACTTCATTCCTTTCTATAAAGCAACAGTAAAAGCTAAAGAGAAAGCTAAGAAAAAAGAACCTAAGAAGAAGAAAAAGTAGTTTATTTGTGGATGTGGTTATTTGGTAATTTGATTCTTATTTTTGCAAATCATCAAATAACCAAATTAACTCAATTCCTAATTAAAACACCATGTCAAAAAAAGTAAAATCTTTCCTTTATAATCTTGTTTGTTTCGCAATACTATTCATTTTGTTTCGTTTCTTGATAATGGAATATACGGAACTAAAAGGTTTATTTATTCCAATAACAGCGTTTGTAGTTGGAACACTTACAGCACCTAAATTCCAGGCCGTGCAAACTCCGGATGGTGAAAAGGTATTCATGCGCTGGTTGTTTTTAAAAGGCGTTCGTGAAGTAGGATAACCAATAATCTTCATAAGTTGCTTAAAAAGTATATCTTTATTTCCAGAAAATAAACCAACAATGGACAACACAAAGTTTAATATAGCCGTTTTAATCGATGGCGATAATGCCCAACCCAAATTAATAAAAGAAATTCTGGAAGAAGTTTCCAAGTATGGAAAAGCTACTATCAGAAGAATTTATGGCGATTGGACAAAATCACAAATGAATGGCTGGAAAGATATCATCAATCAATATTCCATAAGCCCTATTCAAAAATTTGCTTATACAACAGGTAAAAACTCTACCGATAGCTCGCTTATTATTGAAGCTATGGATATTTTGCATAGCAAAAATACAGAAGGTTTCTGCATCGTTTCGAGTGACAGCGATTATACCGGCCTAGCCAAAAGGATTAGAGAAGAAGGACTTTTCGTTATGGGAATCGGGCAAAAGAAAACACCAAGTGCGTTTGTCCAGTCTTGTGAAATCTTTACGTTCACCGAAAACCTTATCATTGAACCTGAAACTAAACCAATTGCTAAAAAGAAAACGAGTACAAAGGAAATAGCTGCAAAAGAAACAGATACTACTTCCAAAATAAACCTTTCTATCATTAACAAAGCTTTTGACATCTCTGCTAATGAAGACGATGAAGCTTATATTTCAAACATCGGAACCAATCTGCGTAAAATATCACCAAGTTTTGATCCAAGAAGTTATGGCTTTAGGAATCTGACCAAGCTTTTCGAAAGCCTTGATAGATATCAGGTAGTAAAAAACATAGTCAACGGATTGAATCATCCTTTAGTCAAATTAAGATAACCGAATCAATTTTAAGTAAACTTTAAAAATTCAATGTTCCATTTCTTTACAAAATGCATTATTTTTGACCATCTAAATTCATTTTAAAGAAAAAACATAAGTTTGTTTATGAAGAAATTGCTACTTGCCACTGTCTTTTGTTTCTCTTCGTTATTTGCCGTTGCCCAATCGGGTTATGAGATTACCATCAACCTAAAAAACAGTACTGATTCCATCGCCTATCTGACCTTTTACCAATTTGATAAAACGTTAATCAAGGATACCTGCACCTCTATCAAAAACGGAAAGATTGTTTTTAAAGGAAAAGGAAAACTGGACAAAGGAATCTACTCTTTGGTAAGCCAGGGAAAAGCTATCTACTTTGATTTCTTTATTGATGACAATACCCAAAAGCTTGAACTCAAAACCGAAGCAAGTCAGAATATTGGTAAAGAATTGACAGCATTGAATTCGCCACTGGAAAATGAATTCTTTGGTTATGTTCAATATATTAATCAGCAAAACAAAGATTTTCAGGCCTATAAGCAAACTACAAAATTAGAAACCAAAAAAGATACCCTGGCATTAAACAAGAAAGCAAAAGACCTCGAAAAAAACATCAACGATTTTGAAGAGAAGTTTATTGTCGACCACAAAGGAACTTATATTGCTGATGTGATGAATCTGAAAGTAGAAAAACTACTCAAAGACATTCCAAAAGCGTCTAACGGAAGACCAGACAGCCTTCAGGTATACAAATATTACAAAAAACACTATTGGGACAATGTTGATTTCAAAGACGATGGCATTGTTAGAAATCCTTTTTTAAATAATAAAATGAAAAGGTATTTCGAATCGGTTGTCGTAACGCATCCCGATTCTGTTGCTGTGGAAATTGACAGAATCATGAGCAAAACCAAGCAAGGAAGCCTGACATACAAACTTTTATTGGCTCATTTCACGTACACTTATGAAACCTCCAAAATGATGGGATTTGACAAAGTGTTTGTGCACATGTCTGACAATTATTTTAAAACAGGAAAAGCCGATGGTATTTATGACGATAATGAAGTTGTTCAAAAAATTATAAAACGTGCCGATAAATTAAAACCACTATTGGTTGGAGCTACTGCTATGGATTTGTTTATGACACAGGCTGAAGACTTTCCGAAGTTGAAAGCCATGGGATTTGAAGACGCCAAAAACAGTGAAGAAATGACCAACGTTTACTATAAAAATGCCAATGAAGTTGCCAAACTCTTTGTCAAATTAAGCGATGTCAAAGCGGATTATACTGTATTGATTTTTTGGGATGTTGATTGCAGCCATTGCCAAAAGGAAGTTCCAATATTACTTGAACAGTATAATGATCTGTTAAAAGAAAAGAAAGATGTAAAAGTGTATAGCGTTTATATGCAGCACGAAGGCGACAAGTATCTGAAATATATCGCCGAACACAAATTACCATGGATTAACGTTTACGACGGAGCACATTATAACAATGCTGTTGAGAAATATGATGTTTATTCTACTCCTGTGATTTATGTTTTGGATAAAAATAAGGTTATCAAAGCCAAACGTATCGATGCGAATCAATTGAAAATGATTGTTAATGCGATTGATTACGATGCCAAAAAAGGAAAATAGCACATTCAGCAAATGAAATTAGAAACAAAACGGATTTCACTAATTGCACTTACTAAAATTCAACTGGAAAACTATTTAATTGCGGAGAATGTTCTTGAAAAAGAACTTGGCTTAACTATAATTCCTATTCCCAGAACAATCAATGAAAGGGTGAAAAATGCTATCACTACAAAATTATTACCTGCCATTGAAGAAACGCCAAAAGACTATTTATTCTACACTTTTTGGACAATAATAGACAAAGAGCAAAACTGCATGGTTGGCGATTTATGCTTCAAAGGGCCACCAAATGAAGAAGGCGAAATTGAAATTGGTTACGGAACTTATAACTGCTTTTCAAAACAAAGGCTATATGATTGAAGCTGTGAACACTATCTCACAATGGGCTTTTGAACAGGAAAATGTAAAATCGATTATAGCTCAAACTGATCCGTCAAACATTGCTTCACAGAAAATATTGGAAAACAATAATTTTTTGAATTTAGGCCTTGGCGACGAATATCTAAATTGGAAATTGAGCAAAAAGTAATTTGAAAATTATTCTTCTTCTAAGTTCATATACTTCCCTTTCTTGCTGCCTTCGTACATTTCGTATTTCACCAAACGCGCTTCCAGGCTTCCGTTGAAAAGCTTGATTTTACGTGATGGCCGAAGTCCAACAAATTTCAAAGCTTCCAGATTTGCCGTAATAAACCAGGCATTGGTATTCGGATAATTATTCTTCAACGTATCACCAATTTCTCTATAGAAACGCTCCATTTCAATATCCAAACGTTCTCCGTATGGCGGATTGAAAACGATATGCAGTGGTCCGGAGTTTTCTTTTTTAGTGTCAAAAAAACTCATCTGATTTATGGTGATATATTCATCAAGATTTGCATTCTGAACGTTGTCTTTTGCTTTCTGAACGGCACTTGGTGCTTTGTCATAACCTGTAATGGTATAATGGAATTCACGCGTTTTCTTCATCAACGCATCAATAATCTGATCAAACAAATCGTTGTCCCAATCATTCCATTTTTCGAAAGCAAATTCTTTTCTGTTGATGTTAGCCGGAATATTACATGCAATCATAGCGGCTTCAGCTAATAAAGTTCCCGAGCCACACATTGGATCTAAGAAATCTGAACTTCCATCCCAACCCGAAAGCAACAACATTCCTGCTGCTAAAACTTCGTTTATCGGAGCAATATTCGTTGCTGTTCTGTAACCACGATGATGCAACGAAGCACCGGAAGTATCAAGCGCTACCGAAACCTGGTCTCTGTCGATATGAATATTAATTCTTAAATCCGGGAAATCTTTGTCAACACTTGGGCGTTGTCCTGTCTTCTCACGGAACTGGTCAACAATCGCATCTTTTGCTTTTTGAGAAACAAACTGTGAATGTTTGAAATTATCCGAGTGAATCGTAGTGTCAATCACAAAAGTCTGATTGTCGCCGATATATTTAGACCAATCAATTCCCTGAATGCCTTTGTATAAATTCTGGTCATTAGTCGCTTTGAAATAATAAATCGGTTTTAACACCTTTAAGGCTGTACGCAAAGACAAATTGGCTTTGTACATAAATCCTTTGTCACCTTTAAAACTCACAGCACGTGTGCCAATTTCGACATCCTGCGCGCCTAATTGCTGTAATTCTTTCGCTAATATTTCTTCAAAACCAAAAAAGGTTTTGGCAATCATTTTAAAATTCTCCATTTTCAATATCAATTTCAATAGCAATATCAATATTCAATTGCCATAACTTCGGCAAAAATACATTAAATTTGCACGTTCAGAATTCATTTGAAAAGAATAAATGTCTACACCAATAAATCGCAAATCCCAAATCGTAAATCCCAAATCAGAAAATTGGTATTCCTCCTGGTTTGACACGCCTTATTATCACATACTTTACAAAGACAGAAATTACCGTGAAGCACAGCTATTCATGGATAATCTCACGCATTATTTAAACCTGCCTGAAAAAGCAAAAGTGCTTGACCTCGCTTGTGGCAAAGGACGACACGCAATTTATCTCAACCAATTAGGTTTTGATGTTGTTGGTGCCGATTTATCTGAGAACAGTATAGCTGAAGCCAATAAAAATACCAATGACACTTTGCATTTTGTCGTGCATGATAAACGTGAACCTTATGATGAAAAGTTTGATGCTATTTTCAATCTGTTTACCAGCTTTGGTTATTTTGATAACAGAGAAGATGATATAAAAACTTTGGTGGCTATCAAAGAAAGCCTTTCTGAATATGGGTTTGCTGTTATTGATTTTATGAATTCACAAGTGGTGATAGATAATTTAATTCCGGAAGAAAGCAAAGAAGTTGATGGTATTACGTTTCATATCAAACGCTTTGTAATCGATGGTTTTATCATTAAAGAAATTGATTTTGAAGATAAAGGCGAAGTTTTTCATTTCACCGAAAAAGTCAGAGCCTACACTTTGGAAGATTTTCAGAACATGATGGACGAAACCGGAATTTATTTATTGGATACTTTTGGAGATTACAAGCTTAAAAAATTTCATAAAAACACCAGCGAACGTTTAATAATGATTTTTAAATAAAGTGGATTTGGTGATTTGTGGATTCGGTTATTTGTCAGCAGATTCCGAATAACCAAATAACCGTATAACCAAATAAACATGAACTATTTATTACCTTTACTTTCAGTACTTATCGGTTATTTAATTGCCTTGTTGCTTAAACCACAGGCAAAGCAAAATCTAAAACTTTTATTAGCATTTAGTGGTTCATTTTTATTGTCGTTGACCGTTATGCATTTGCTGCCAGATGTGTATGAAAGTGATAACAAAAACGTTGGGATTTTTATCATGTGTGGAATCTTATTCCAAATCATTTTGGAGTTTTTCTCCAAAGGTGCCGAACACGGTCACGTTCACGGTCATGACAAACTAACACAAATGCCTTGGTTATTGTTTATCAGTTTGTGTATTCATGCTTTTCTGGAAGGATTTCCTGTTGGGCATCATCACGATTTGGCATTCGGAATTGCGATTCACCACTTACCTATCGCAATTATCTTAACGACATTCTTTATTCATGCTGAACTGAATAAAACCGCTTTGTTTTTCTTTATGCTAACGTTTGCATTAATGACACCTTTAGGAACATTGGTTTCCGATAGCTTTCCGATACTTAACGAATATTATACGCAAATAACTGCCGTTGTCATTGGAATCCTTTTCCATATTTCATCCACAATTATCTTTGAAAGCAGCGAAGGACACAAATTCAATATTGCTAAAGTCACGATGATTATTTTAGGGATTTTGTTGGCGAGTTTTTTGTAGATTTACGTTTATGAAAACACTTAGATTCCTTTTATTACTAACAATTATATGTTTTTTAAATTCTTGTAAAAAAGAAGAAGAAAAAGTTTTAGTAAATAAAAATTCTAAGTTTATCAAAGAGTGGGAATCCAGAAAGTCATTCATACCTCATAAAGATTATTTAAAAATTAAACCCGATCATACTTTTGAACTTTATGGAGGAGCATGTACTGTAAGCTACAATTCAAACGGAAAATGGGAGATTAGAAATGATACATTAATCCTAAACAGTTTTTCATCAAGAGATTGTCAGGTTCTGATGGAATTTGGGAATACTATTGAAAAACCGCTACAGAGCTACATAAGAAAAACAACATTGAAAGACTGTAATCCTGGAGAAAGTGATGGTATATATTTCAACTTTGTTAATGAAAAATTCTATCTAAAGAACGACACATTAGAATATGTGACTACTGTCAAATATCCTTATAATTATAGAATTGCGTACTTTAAGAAACAATAAAACTTTGTAACTTAGCAACTCAGAACCTTAGCCACTCAAAAATGTCCTTCACCAAAACAACCGAACAATCCTCGCACTACGAACATTTAGAAAAAATGTCGGTTGCCGATTTGTTAGTCAATATCAATAAAGAAGATAAAACTGTTCCGCTTGCTGTGGAAAAAGCATTGCCACAAATCGAAACATTGGTTACCAAAACTGTGGAGAAAATGAAACTCGGCGGAAGGCTTTTCTATATAGGTGCCGGAACATCTGGAAGATTAGGAATTGTTGATGCTTCTGAATGTCCGCCAACATTTGGTGTTCCGTTTGATTTGGTCAACGGGATTATTGCAGGTGGCGACAAAGCCATTCGTCGTGCTGTTGAAAATGCCGAAGATGACAAACTTCAGGCGTGGATAGATTTGCAGGAACACGGGATAATGGAAAACGATGTGGTTATTGGCATAGCCGCATCAGGAACTACGCCGTATGTTATTGGCGGCTTGGAAAAATGCAATTCAAAAAATATTATAACAGGCTGCATCACATGCAACGAAGGAAGTCCAATTGCTTTGACAGCAAAGTTTCCTATCGTTGTTGTTGTTGGTCCAGAATTCGTAACCGGAAGTTCACGCATGAAAGCCGGAACAGCGCAAAAATTAGTACTGAATATGATTTCAACCACAACGATGATTCAGCTTGGGAAAGTCAAAGGAAACAAAATGGTCGATATGCAATTGAGCAATGATAAGCTTGTGAATCGTGGTGTGAAAATGATAATGGGTGAAATTCCAGTTGACTATGAAAAAGCTTCTCAATTATTAAAAGAATTTGGCAGCGTTAGGAAAGCCGTTGATAATTATAATAAATAACAACCATGAAAAATATACTTCTTGCATTCACATTATTAATTGGATTCAGTGCGTTTGCACAAAAACCAACATTAGGAGATACTTCGCCTAAACCAATCAAGTTAGAAAACGGAAGAATCTATCAGAACGATGTCCAAATCCCAAGTTATCAGGTTAAAAACATACTGGCTTCAAACCTTCATTCGC
>NZ_JBDSMB010000153.1:0-28333 GCF_039916025.1 Flavobacterium sp. | reverse complement strand
TTAATTTCATTGCTACAATTCTGAAACCACCTTCAGTAATCATATTTAAAATTCCACCGATGTGTCCGTTTTCAACACCATCAGGCTTAATCATTGTAAATGTTCTATTCGTTGCCATTTTTGTTTTTATTTTTAATTTGGGTGCAAAAGTAAACCTTTTAAACCATTATTAAAAATAGAACGACTATCAATTCCTGATAATTTTTTGCACGGCAAAATCTAATCCTGATTTAATCTTTACAAAATAAACGCCATTGCTCAAATCACTTCCGTCCAATTGGAATTGTGTCGCATTTGGCGCAAAACTTTGAATTGTTTTGCCAGCTATATCAAAAAGTTCAATACTATCAATAGTTGCTGTATGTGTAAAGTTCCAAATGTTGTTCGTGGGATTTGGATAAATTTTTACATTCGAAATCAAATTCTGGTGATTTGATAAGGTATTTGTAAACAAATAATGTCCGGAACTCTTTTGAAAAACGATATCATATGTCCCGGCAGTTACAGGAATTTCCGGACCATTCTGTATCCCGGTTGCGGAAGGAAAACCTAGTGAACCCCAATTGGTGTCCCACGAATCATCTTTCCTGAATTTTGCAAAACCATCAGTTAGGCTCAAGTTGAGAATGGTATACTCAAATCCATCGGTTGTGGTTAAATCAATGTCATCTGGTCCCCAACCTGCAGAAGTTGCTGTTCCCAAAATTCCAATTCCTGGATAAACAAAACTATAAGCGCCGGTTATCCTGTTGAAAGTTACATACCATTCGCCACCAGTTACCTGAATGCTTGGTCCGCTGAGAACTGCTGTTCCTGTTGGAAAGGCAACACTTCCCCAAACATTTGTAGTTGCATCATTTTCCCTAAAATAGGCTGTTCCACTGCTAAAGTAAAAACCCGAAAGTGTATAAGTAATATTATCAGTAGTATTCATGTTAACATCGGGACCGACAAAACCATTTATCGAATCTACGGCTGGTCCCCAAATGCCAATATTATGTGGCTCTGTGCCACTTGCAATAAATGTATAAGTGCCATTACTTCGGTTAAAAGTGATGTCATAAGTCCCTGCAATGGTTTGAATATTTGGTCCATCCTGTGTTCCGGTTCCATTTGGAAAATTTCCACCCCAATTGATTGGCCAATCATGGCCTTGTCTAAACTTCAATCCTGTTGTTGGTCCTGTAGCAGTTGTCAGCGTTGCATTAAGCAGCGTATAAGTAATGTTATCTGTAGTGGTTAAGTCGGTATCAATGCTCCAGCTTCCTGATGGGCTCGTGTTGCCAATAATGGAGATTACCTGGGAATAATTGATTTGAAAACTAAATAGCAGTGCAACTATAAGGAGTAATTGTTTTTTCATAATGGCTTGGTTTTAAATTAGTTTATCTAACTTAATATAAAAAAGCCTACATTATGAAATTAGGTGCAGCGAAAACGTTTGATTGTTGAAAACTTGCCTAAATTAAAGGGTAATTACTGTAAAATTAAGCTCTAATGGTTTTAGTTCCTGAAAGAGTTTTTCTATGAGCTTGTCATTTACATCCAAATAAAATTCCGAGAAATTAGCTTTTCGTTCCTGCAATCCCTGATTAGGGAACAGTTCATTTTGCAGCAGGATAATTTGTTCCAGTTTTTCAGCATGAACTCTTTTCTCAGCTTTAAGCAAACGTTTTTCCAGATTTTCTAATCCTTTGATTTGTTTGGTTTGCTGGGCTTTAACAGCGCCAATAAATGATTTGTCTGTTTGATTAGTAATAACAAGCAACTTTTCAAACTGTCGCTTTAAATGCTCTTTTTGCTCAGAGAAATCTAAATTGAATTTGGAAAATTCTTTTGTTTTTTCAGTGAACAACTCTTGTTGATTGCTGAATAAATCTGCCCAGGAAAGGTTTAATTTGTCTGCTTTCCTGATTTGTTTTTCTGTGGCTAACAAAACAGAATTGCGGACTAAAAGTATCGGGAAAGTCACTTTGTTTGCTTCAAAAGTTGATTTTAATTGCAACCAGTAAGCAATTTCACCGCCACCGCCAATGTAACACAAATTGGGTAAAATGATTTCTTCATACAAAGGTCGAAGAATAACATTTGGGCTGAATTTCTCAGGACTAGTTGTAAGCAATTCCAGGATTTCTTTTTCAGAAAAAGCGAGTTTGGTATTGTTAACTTTAAACAAATTATTCTCAAAAACAATTCGTTCCCTAATAGTATCTTCTATATAAAACAGATTGATTTCTCTCGGA
The DNA here is from genome assembly GCF_039916025.1 of Flavobacterium sp. Lineage (GTDB taxonomy): Bacteria > Bacteroidota > Bacteroidia > Flavobacteriales > Flavobacteriaceae > Flavobacterium. Next base: position 26,090 of record NZ_JBDSMB010000153.1, on the reverse strand, counting down.
TTAACCTGAATGTCGTACGTTGTTTTAAGCAATGAATTGGTTTCTGTAACCTTTTGGAAAGAAGTTTGATGCAGCAACTCATTTTTTACAAATGGCGCAAATAACTGCTTTAAACTAACATCATCTCCATCAAGAATTACCAAGCCTTTATCGCCAAATAATCTGTTAGCTAAATATCGTGTCGCATCAGCAAGATTGTTATGTTTTAGATAGCTATTTTCGAAAAGTTCTTTTAAATAGGCAGCGTTTTCACCAAGTCCTAATTCTGAAGCAAATACTTCTAAAACTTCATTTAATCCTTCTGTAGAAAGCCTTCCAACAGGGCCATGGCTTTCCTTGTTCCAGTTGATTTTTGCGTTTTTAAAATTGAAATGGTTTATTTCTTCAAAATCATGATCTTCGGTTGCCATCCAATAAACCGGAACAAAATCATAAGTTGGATATTCCTTTTTTAAAGCTTCGCAAAGATTAATCGTAGAAGCAATTTTGTATAAAAAATACAATGGGCCACTGAATAAATTCAATTGATGACCAGTTGTAACTGTAAATGTTTTTGAATTTGATAACAGCGAGATATTAGCTTTTGTAACATCTGAAATTTGAAAATGTGTGTATTGATTTTCAAGAGCAGCAATCAATATTTTTCTGTTTTCTGCCGAATAATTTTGTGCCTTTTCTTCCAGTTGACTTTTAAAGTTTCCAAGGTTTGGAAAACGATTGTACAGCGAATTCAATTCGGGCTTCTCGTCTAAATAATCTACAATTAATTTAGTGAAATATCCTGATTTTTGATAGCTAATAAAGTCAGTTGGCATGATGGTTTTGGTAAATTAATGGGTTATCAAAGTTCCAAAAAGATAATCATCACCTAAAGAAAACTCACTGTTTCCTCTCTTTAAAGTAACTTTTTTCAAACGGATAGTATGAATATAATCACCACCTATATGCACTGTACTTACTTCAATTATCCCGCTTGTAGCTTCAATTCCATCTATTGCATCCCATTGCTGTGTTAGTGTTGGAGTAGTCGGAGTAATCGCAGCACAGAAATAGGCATCAGTTATTGTATTAGAATATAAGCGATATGATAATTTATTATCAGCACTAATCAACCTCGTTCTTGGAGTAGTTGTTGGTTCAGGAGCAAACAACGCATCATAATCAGCAACATCTAAAGTAAAAACTTCTCCACCACTGAAATCAAAAACCTTTGTAGTGCAGGTACTTTTATCAACTTCATGATTAAATCCGAAAGCTAAAGGGTTTACTGTAGTTGTATAATTTCCAAACTGAACAGTTTCCTGCGTTTGTGGCCCATCAGGTTTAATAAATGTTATGTTTTTAAAAGTGATATTATAAATATAACCGGTAATTCGGGTAGAATTTTCAGCTAAATTAGTTGTCTTAATTGCGGTAGCTGTAATTTGAATTATTCCTTCAGTAGCTTGCCATTGCTCTACTAAATTGGGTGTTGCATCTGGTGCAGTTGGGCAAATGTTTAGCTCAGAGGTGTCGCTTGCATATCTTCTGTAAGTAACTTTTATTGTACTTGATAAATGAACTTCTAATGGTGCGCCTTCAACGGTTTCGTCGTTTGCGAAATAAGAAGATGGAATTTCAATAAACATCATTTCTGATCCTTGGACTTTATAAAGAACATCTTTAATGCTGCACTTTAGAATCGCACCTGCAGAAAAATCGATAGGGTCAACGGTTAAATTTCCATCGTCACAGGCAGTAATAATCAGTAACAATGAGAGTATACATAAAATTCTTTTCATTGGAATAGTATAATTTTTAAGCAAAAATAAGTTTTTTATGCTATTAAATTTTGCCTTTTATCATTTAATTAAGAACAGTACTTTTATATTTGCAAAATGAAAAAAGTATACCTCGATAACGCAGCAACAACACCAATTCGCCAGGAAGTTATTGACGAAATGATTAAAGTTATGCAGTCTGAGTTTGGAAATCCTTCATCAACACACAGTATTGGTAGAAGCGCCAAAGCCATAATTGAAACGGCAAGAAAAACGATTGCCAAATATTTGCATTGCAATGCCCAGGAAATTATTTTTACTTCTACCGCTACCGAAGCCACCAATTGGATTTTAAGAAGCGCTGTGAAAGACTTTGGTGTAAAACGAATAATTACGTCCAAAGTTGAACATCATGCGACTTTGTATACCGTTCAGGCTTTGCAGGAAGAATTTGGGATTGAGGTTGAGTTTGTAAATGTTTCTCATGATGGAACTTTAGATTACGGCCAATTTTCAGCATTGCTTTCCAATACTGCCAAAACAATAGTTTCCTTGATGCATGTGAATAACGAAACCGGAGTTGTCAATGATATTCAGAAAATAGGAGCAATGTGTCACCAAAACAAAACCTTGTTTCATTGTGATACAGTTCAGTCAATCGGGAAAACAGAATTAAATTTACAGGAAATAGCTGTTGATTTTTTAGTTGCCAGTGCCCATAAATTTCATGGACCAAAAGGAGTTGGCTTTGCATTTGTCCGCAAAAGTTTGGTTTTGCAACCGATGTTGTTCGGTGGTGAACAGGAAAAAGGCTGGCGTGCCGGAACCGAATCTGTACATCAAATCGCCGGAATGGCAAAAGCTTTGGAATTATCTTTTGAAAATTTAGAAGAAGAAACAGCGGCAATCACTGAGTTGAAGCAGTATTGTTTTCAACAATTACAAGCATCATTTTCAGATATTACTATAAACGGAAGCAATACGTTTTACAATATTTTGAATGTTTTACTTCCTTTTACTCCGGAAAAAACAGCCATGATTTTGTTTAACTTAGATATGAAAGGCATTGCGGTTTCCCGTGGGAGCGCCTGTCAAAGTGGAAGCATTAAACCTTCACATGTGCTGGCTGAAATGCTTGATAATGAGGAGTTAAAAAAACCAAGTTTACGTATTTCATTTAGCCATTACAATACAAAAGAAGAAATAGATTATTTGGTTTCAGCGTTAAAAGAAATTTAATGAGAAAGCTAATTAATTGAAAAATAGCGTATTTTTGGGTAAACAAAAAAATCAGTGTTATGAAAAAAATAATTTTAGTTGTACTTATAGTATTCGGGATATCATCTAACCTTTCTGCTCAAAAAAAGGGCGATGTCGAATTTGGAGTTAATATTGGGTTTAACAGTTCTTCTGTTTCTGATAACGAATATTCATACGATACAGGTACCGGATTAAATGTCGGCGGATCGCTTGATTATTACTTTTCCAGCGTTTGGAGTTTAAAAGTAAAAATGATTTATGATCAAAAAGGCTGGGATAATGATGTGATTCTGAATACGGATGATGGACAATATTATCCAACAGATTATAATTTAGACTATTTGACTGTTCCTGTAATGGCCAATTGGCATTTTGGTAATCACAAAGAATGGTATCTAAATTTCGGGCCTTACTTTGGATTTCTTATGAGTGCGAAAGACACCCAATTTGATGCTGATGTAAAAAAGTTTTTCAACACCAATGATTTTGGTTTAGCTGCCGGAATAGGAGTTAAGGTTCCGATTTCAAACAAATTAAAATTTTTCGCTGAAATAGAAGGACAAGGCGGTTTTACAGATATCAATAAGGAAAGCGGTTATGCTTCATTGACAAATAGTCGCTCCAGTATAAATGTTGGACTCAACTTTTTATTGAAATAATTTTAATAAACTTATACTAAAAGACCGTCTCATTGTTAAACGAGACGGTCTTTTTTATTTTACTAAAACCAAATATTGCCAAGGTTTCATTTCAAAAATATCATCGCCTTTCAACGTAATTTTTTCACCTGAAAACAATTCGGTATAATCGCCTTTTTGATATTTTGAATCCAGTTTAACGGTTACGGGTTTGTCGCTGTAGTTTGTGATATTAAGAACTTTGTCATTATCTTTTGTTCGTGAAAAAGAAATAACCTGATCAAGTTTGTCGTTAAAAATCCGAATCATGACGCCGCCTTGATTACCGTTCCATAATGCCTGATTTTTATGTTTTAATTCAAAGAGTTTGGTGAACAATCCTTCGTAAGGCATTTTACTCCAATCAATCAAATCTTTGTCAAAAAACTTCAACGATTTGTTAAGACCAGCTTCTTGTCCGCCATAAACTAATGGCATTCCGTTTACGGTTCCGCACAAAACCATTGAGGCTTCCAATCCGTCACCAAAATTGAAAAACATATTGTGGTTCCACGAATTCATATCGTGATTATCGGTAAATGTCATTCGGTAGCCATCGCGCGGAAATGTACTCACATCGTGAGCCATGTATTCAACCAAACCGGCAATACTTTTTTTATCTTTTGTTACAGCTGTCATTTTATCAAATAACGTCCAGGAATAAGTCATGTCGAAAGCTTTTTTATGCAGATCGCGTGATTCCCATTCGGCAAGCATGAAAACAGGTTTTATTGCATCCATTTCGGCCCGTGCATTATCCCAAAAATCGGTCGGAATAAATCCGGCTGTATCGCAACGATAACCATCTATATCGAAATCTTTTACCCAGTAAACCAACGCTTCTGTCATGTATTTTCTAATGCCTGGTTTATCGTAATCAAGATCAATTACATCATCCCAATCATACCAGGGCGTTGGTTGGAAATTACCTTCTTCAGTCTTGGTATACCAATCGGGATGGTCTTTCGCCAATTGATTATCCCAGGCAGAATGATTGGCAACCCAATCGACAATGACATGCATTCCCATACTGTGGATTTTATCAACCAAATGTTTAAAATCGGCTTTGGTTCCGAATTCAGGATTGATTCCGTAATAATCTTTCACCGAGTATTCGCTGCCCAAAGTTCCTTTTCTTTTTTCAACTCCAATTGGATTTATCGGCATCAGCCAAATGATATCGATTCCCATTTTTTTTATTCTTGGCAAATGAGATTCAAATGCTTTGAATGTCCCTTCTGGTGTAAACTGGCGAATATTTACTTCGTAAATCATAGCGTTCTTGCTCCAATCAGGATGTTTTAATTCGACAAATTCTTTGGGCTGGTATCTAGAATCCTCAGTTGCTTTATCCTCATTTTTTTTAAGACAGCCTGATGCAATTGCAATCAGTGAAAGCAAAAATATTTTGGATATAGATTTCATAGGGAAGCTTTTAGAAATCTAAAATTAAATATAAAACCTTCTGGTTCCAAAAAACGAGACGGTTTAAATGATTTTCTTGATAACACGCAAACGGTGTGTGTGCCTGTTTTGTTCCGCGTTGTAAATTCCTAAATGATCCAAACGGTCAATTCTGACTTTACCGCTGGCATGAATGATATAATTATTCTCCATGATAATGCCAACGTGGATTATCTTTCCTTCTTCGTTGTCAAAAAATGCTAAATCCCCGGCTTCACTTTCTTCAATAAAACTCAAAGCATCGCCCTGACCAGATTGTTGCGAAGCATCTCTTAGCAAATTATAACCATTCAACTTATAAACCATTTGTGTAAAACCTGAGCAATCGATACCAAACGGTGTTTTCCCGCCCCACAAATACGGAGCATTCAAATACATAAAAGCAGTTGTAATCAAATCTGATTTTGGTTTGATACCGGTAGTTTTCATGCCTTCAAACTCAAAATTATCAATATTGATTTCGCTATGATTTAAAAACGATAACGAGGAACCTAACGGAATTGGCAACAATACATTTGACGGATTTGTGACATATTCCACCAAATCGGAGTTTAAGATGATAGCATCTTTTGATAAATCTTTGAAACTCTTTTCAGAAATAGTTTGGTATTGTTTAGAATCTACCCAACCTTCATAATCATCAAACTGCAATTTGATTCTTGACCATTGATTTTGCGTCTCCAAAATTTCGAAATGCTCACCAAACAAGACTTGAGAAACGATTTCGCTTCTGTCGCTTGGCTCGGCCCGTAAAGGAATTATAGCAAGATTACAAATGGCAAACATCTAAATTATTTTAAATTTTAAATTATAAATTTTAAATTATTTTTAGGAGCTGTTCCCGCTTTTCGCTGCAATCTTTTGCTTTGCAAAAGGATTTCCACTTCAATCAGGGCTAGGGTATTTAATTTTAAAGAAACTCCCATTCAAAATTTAAAATTTATAATTCAAAATAAGATTTTTAAGCTCTTTCAATAACAATTGCCGAAGCACCACCACCACCATTACAAATAGCAGCTGCACCAACTTTAGCATTATTTTGTTCTAAGACATTAATTAAAGTTACAATAATTCTGGCTCCGGAACATCCAAGAGGATGACCCAAAGAAACCGCACCGCCATTTACATTTACTTTGTCATTGTCAAGACCTAAGATTTTAGCATTCGCTAAACCAACTACTGCAAAAGCTTCGTTGAATTCAAAGAAATCAACATCTGAAATAGATATACCTGCCTTGTCTAAAGCTTTTGGTAATGCTTTAGCAGGCGATGTTGTAAACCATTTTGGCTCCTGCGCTGCATCGGCATATGATTTTATATAGGCTAATGGTTTTAATCCCATTGATTGTGCTTTTTCTTCGCTCATTAAAACCAAAGCAGCCGCACCATCATTTATGGTTGAAGCGTTAGCCGCTGTAACGGTTCCGTCTTTTGTAAAAACAGCATTCAATGCCGGAATTTTGTCCAATTTTACATTGGTATATTCTTCGTCCTGCGAAAAGATAATAGGTTCGCCACGACGTTGCGGAATTTCTACAGGAACGATTTCATTATTGAATTTCCCGGCGTTCCAGGCTTTAGCTGAACGCTCGTATGATTGAATGGCAAAAGCATCTTGTTCTTCACGTGTTATTTTATATTCGGTTGCGCATAAGTCAGCACAAACTCCCATTGCATTATTGTCATAAGCATCAGTCAAACCATCTTTCTGCATTCCATCAACCATTGTTGTTGGGCCAAATTTAACTCCGTTTCTTAAGTGAACATAATGTGGAATCAAACTCATATTTTCCATTCCACCGGCAACTACAATTTCAGCATCGCCAGCCATAATTGCCTGAGCGCCCTGCATCACAGCTTTCATTCCTGAAGCACATACTTTGTTGATAGTTGTACAAGTCACAGAGTTTGGCAATCCTGCATAAAGAGCTGCTTGTCTTGCCGGCGCTTGTCCATTTCCTGCCTGAACCACATTACCCATCAAAACCTCATCGACTAAGTTTGGATCTAAATTGATTTTATCTAAAGCGCCTTTGATGGCAATTGCTCCTAATTTGGTCGCCGGAACAGTTGATAACGAACCCATAAAACTTCCGATTGGTGTTCTAACTGCTGAAACGATGACTACTTTTTTACTCATAATGTTGTGTTGTTTTATTTGTAGTGCAAAACTAATCTTTTATTACAAATTATGGAATTCAAAGCCCAATAAATCACGAATCAAATGTATTTTAGAAAATATTTTAATTCTATTTTGTTGAAAGTGAAGCTCTTTAGGATTTATTTATTTTAATGATTAAAAAAAGAAATGAAATAGTTGTAAATTATAGAATGAAAAGTTACATTTGCAACCGCAAAAAAGCTAAGTTCTTTGAGCATTATTGAAAATCTGGAGAGTTGCCTGAGTGGCCGAAAGGACATGTTTGCTAAACATGCGTATGGGAAACTGTACCAAGGGTTCGAATCCCTTACTCTCCGCTTTTTAATTTTCGGGGTGTAGCGTAGCCCGGTTATCGCGCCTGCTTTGGGAGCAGGAGGCCGCAGGTTCGAATCCTGCCACCCCGACCAATTTGGTTCCATAGCTCAGCTGGATAGAGCAACTGCCTTCTAAGCAGTAGGTCGAAGGTTCGAATCCTTCTGGGATCACAAGATAAACCACTGAGAAATCAGTGGTTTTTTTGTTTTATAGATATTTGGTAATCAAAAAAATCCCAGCCTTTCGACCGGGATTTGTATTTTATAAGGCAGTCTGAAAAATTATTTCATCGGCATTGCAGGCATATTAGAATTATAGCAATCACGATACAAAAGCCACTTTCCATCTTCCATTTTATAAACTTCCAGTGATTTTCCTTCATCGATTAATTTCCCGTCTTTATCAGTCATTGTCCAGGCATCTTCTGCAGTCAGAGTGTTTTCGTCGCCCCAAAGTTCAACAAGGTTTAGTTTTATTTTTGTTTTTGATGTGTCGCCTTTAAACCACATTCCGAATGTTTTTTGGATAGCAGGTCTTCCTTCAGCTGATTTGTCATTTGGATTCATGAATTTAGCATCAGTCGTGTAGCAATTGGCAAGTGCTGTAGAATCTTTTGCATTGAAAGCATTTTCGAATGCTCTGTATCGTTCTTCGATTGCAGGTTTTGTGGCTGCTAAATCAAATGCTTCTTTTGCAGGTTCTCCAGAAACCGGAGTTTCTTCTGCTTTTTTACAGCTTACTGCTGTTAAGATAAATAGGGCAAGTGCAATGTTTAAGAGTTGAATTTTCTTCATAAGTAATAAATTAATAGTTAGTTATTGATTGGTTTTTTTTGACTTTTAAATTTATAAAATATTGATTGTCAATGCACATCAGTTGTGAATAGTTTTTAACAAAAAAATCCGCTAAGTTTTCACTCAGCGGATTTCTATAATTTTATTTTGACTTTTTATAAGTGAATCACTTCGCCATAAGCATCAGCCACAGCTTCCATAACTGCTTCACTCATTGTTGGATGTGGGTGGATTGATTTTAGGATTTCGTGCCCTGTAGTTTCCAGTTTACGCGCTACAACTGCTTCTGCAATCATATCGGTAACACCGGCGCCAATCATGTGACAGCCTAACCATTCGCCGTATTTGGCGTCGAAAATTACTTTTACAAAACCATCCGGCGTTCCGGCAGCTTTAGCTTTTCCAGATGCTGAGAATGGAAATTTACCTATTTTCAATTCGTATCCTTTTTCCTTAGCTTGTTTTTCGGTTAAACCAACAGAAGCAATTTCCGGAGTTGCATAAGTACAACCAGGAACATTTCCGTAATCGATTGGTTCTACGTGTAAACCTGCGATTTTCTCTACACAATTGATTCCTTCTGCGGAAGCAACGTGAGCCAAAGCCTGTCCTGGCGTTACATCTCCGATTGCATAATATCCGGGAACGTTAGTTTGAGAATAAGCGTTTACCAAAATTTTATCTTTATCCGTTGCAATGCCAACTTCTTCTAAACCGATATTTTCGATATTTGTTTTGATTCCAACTGCCGAAAGCAAAATGTCAGCTTCCAGAATTTCTTCACCTTTAGAAGTTTTTACAAAAGCTTTTACGCCTTTACCTGAAGTATCAATTTTCTCAACAGATGAATTAGTCATTACAGTTATTCCCGATTTTTTCATCGAGCGCTCAAATTGTTTTGAGATATCTTCATCCTCAACCGGAACCACATTTGGCATAAATTCAACAACAGTAACTTCGGTTCCCATTGCGTTGTAGAAATGAGCAAATTCAACCCCGATGGCACCCGAACCAACAACAATCATTTTTTTTGGTTGAGTCGGCAATGTCATCGCCTGACGATATCCAATTACTTTTACACCATCTTGCGGTAAGTTTGGCAATTCGCGTGAACGCGCACCAGTTGCGATGATAATATGATCGGCTGAATATTCAGTAACTTTTTTATCTTTATCAGTAACGTCAATTTTTTTGCCTGGTTTTAGTTTTCCAAAACCATCGATAACGTCGATTTTATTTTTCTTCATTAGAAACTGAACACCTTTGCTCATTCCGTCGGCAACGTCTCTTGAACGTTTTACAACTGCTGAGAAATCTTTGTCAAATTCCTTGATTATTAATCCATAATCAGAAGCGTGTTTTAGGTAATCAAAAACCTGTGCCGATTTTAAAAGCGCTTTGGTTGGAATACAACCCCAATTAAGGCAAATTCCACCAAGGTTTTCTTTTTCGATTACGGCTACTTTAAAGCCTAATTGTGAGGCACGAATTGCAGTAACATAACCGCCCGGACCACTTCCTAAAACAATAATATCGTATTTCATTTCAAAGTTTTTATTTGTTTTTTATCGGTGAAATGCAGTCGCCTAAGGGCTCGTGTCATTTTTCGTAATTATTTATTTAATGTAAAAATGCAGTCGCTAACGCTCGTACAATTTTGTTCTGATTTTCTAAATTAATTGAGACTGCGAATTTATGAATTTATTTTCAAAGTTTAACTCTCAACAGCAAACTGTGAATCGTATAATTTTTTGTAATAACCTTCTGTTTTGTTTACCAATTGTTGATGCGTTCCTTCTTCTACAATTTGGCCTTTATCCATCACGATAATTTTATCAGCTTTGATAATTGTTGCCAAACGATGAGCAATAACTATGGATGTTCGGCCTTTGGTAATGGTTTCGGTTGCTCTTTGAATTAATTCTTCGCTGTAAGTATCGATAGAAGATGTCGCTTCGTCTAGAATCAAAATACTCGGATTACTGACATAAGCCCGAAGAAAAGCAATCAGTTGACGTTGACCGGATGACAACATCACACCACGTTCTTTTACATCATAATCATAACCGCCGGGAAGGCTTTTAATGAATTTGTTTACGCCAATTTCTTTGGCAGCGTTAATAACATCTTCACGGGAAATTTCAGGATTGTTCAGCGTAATGTTGTTGTGAATTGTATCTGCAAAAAGAAAAACATCCTGCAAAACTATAGCGATTTGTTTGCGTAGGCTTTCCATTTTGAAATCGTTTATGTTTTGGTCATCAATATAAATCGCACCCGAATTGATTTCGTAAAAGCGATTAAGAAGATTTATGATTGTCGATTTTCCGGCACCGGTAGCGCCAACAATGGCAATGGTTTCGCCTTCATTTACTTTTAGATTGATGCCTTTCAAAACTTCTTCATCGGCAATATAACTAAAGCGGACATTTTCAAAACGGATGTTGCCATGAAAATGGCTGGCTGTTTTTGTTCCGTCATTCTGAACATCAATATCTGAATCTAAAATATCAAAAACACGATTGGCCGCAATCATTCCCATTTGCATTTCGTTGAATTTATCAGCAATCTGACGCAACGGATTAAAAAGCATTCCGATGAACATCGTATAGGAAAGCATTTGACCAGTTGTTGTAAATGGATTTCCGTTAATGATTTGCATTCCGCCATATAAAATCACAACTCCGAGTGTTATTGAAGAAATAATATCGGCAATAGGGAAGAAGATGGAGTTATAAAGAATATTTTTTATCCATGCCTGATTGTGTTTGTGGTTGATTTCTTTGAACTTTTCAAATTCGATGTCTTCCCGATTGAAAAGCTGTACAATCTTCATTCCGGTAACACGTTCCTGCACAAAAACATTCAGATTGTTAACCTGAGTTCTAACTTCTTCAAAGGCAACCTGCATTTTACGTTGAAAAATCCGGGTGATATAAACCAATATCGGCATAGCAACAACAACTATCATTGATAAATGCCAGTTCATATAAAACATTACAATTAGGCAAACAATCATCTTCAATAAATCACTGAAAATCATAAACAATCCTTGGCTGAAAATACGTGCGATTTGCTCAATATCTGAAACAGAGCGCGTGACTAACATTCCAACAGGCGAATTGTCAAAATACTTCATTCTGAAAGTTTGTATGTGAATGAATAATTTGATCCGAATATCTTTGATGATATCCTGTCCAAGCCAGTTTGCCCAATAAACAAAGTAAAATTGCGATAGTGTTTCCATTATCAGCAACAATCCCATGATGCAGACATAGGTCAAAAGCCCTGATTTACTTGCTGTTTTAATGTAACTGTCCACAGTTACTTCCAATAATAAAGGTCTGAAAGCAGCAAATACGGCAAGTAATAAAGCAAACAAAATCACACTATAATATCGGGATTTATAGGGTTTAGTGTATTTTAAAATGCGTTTAAATAAATTGGTGTCGAATGCTTTTGCTTGCATTATTTTAGGTATTCGTAATCAATCTTGGTTAAATATAATCCGTGTGCCGGAACTGAAAATCCAGCCTGGCTGCGGTCTTTACTGTCAATTATTTTTTCAAAATCTGATAAACTGATTTTTCCTGTTCCGATGTTTATCATGGTTCCAACAATGGCGCGAACCATATTTCGCAGAAACCTATCGGCGGCAATGGTAAAAACCAGTTTGTTTCCGTATTGTTTCCAATCAGCTTCAAAAATCACACAGTTGAATGTATGCACGTCGGTATTTACTTTTGAAAAACATTCAAAATCAGTATGCTTAAACAGAATTTTACAGGCTTCATTCATTTTATCGATATCCAATGGCAATTGAAACTGATAACTTCCATCATTTTCAAATACATCTTTCATCGTATGAATATGATATTCATAAGTACGTTTGGTAGCATCAAAACGCGCATGTGCTTCATCGGCAACTTTTATGATATTGAAAACAGCAATGTCTTTTGGCAAAAATGAATTGAGTTTGTGAATTAATTGCGGTATGTCAATTTCGGTTTCGGAATCAAAATGAGCAAACATTTGTTTGGCATGAACACCAGTATCGGTTCTTCCTGCGCCAACAATATCAATATCAGTTTTCAGCAATAGCGACAGAGCTTTATTAAGCGTTTCTTGCACAGAATCAGCATCAGGCTGATACTGCCAACCGTGAAAATTTGTTCCTTTATAAGCTAGTTCGATAAAATATCTCAATGTAAAAGTTCCAGAGTTTTAAAGCAGCAAAGTTACAAAGAATTTATGTTGACGAAAGGTTAAAGTTTAGCTGGTTTTAGTGTAGTTTTCTTCGCCCAAATTTTAAATGCAATAGGGAATAACATCATCCAAAGCATTGAAAGATTTTTTAATTCCGGTTCAGAAATGACATTGTAAGTTATCAGGATCAAAACAGCAGATATTGAAAAACCTATCACAGCAAATTTTCTTTTACGCAATTCTGCTTTGTGTTCAGTTAAATCAGTATTCAAACGAATTGAAGGATTATTTACGATATAATGATATAAAACGAATTGAGCTATGACACTAAACAAAATCATAAAGAGGTACATGAAAAACGGCAACATTTGTCCTTTTGCCCTGGTAATTATGGTTGCGCTAAAAGGGAACAACCCTATAAAAAAAAGTAAAACCATATTTCGTACAACCAAACCTTTATTATAATCTTTAAGCAGGCTGAACATTTTTAAATGCTGATACCAAATCGAACCGATAAAACCAAAACTCACAATATAGGCGAGTATTGTCGGGATAAGATGAGTCATAGCTGAGGCTAATGTTGCATCTGTTAATTTTACGTCTTCAGGAATTTTTATTTCGATAGCCATCAAAGTAATTACGATGGCAAACACAGCGTCACTAAACAATATCATGCGTTCGAGTTGGAATTCCTTTTTGATTTCTTCGTATGTGATTTCTTCTTGTTCGTGCGGTTTCATGCTGATTGTGTTTTGTTTAGTAATCAAATCTATAAAAAAAACTTTATTTTTTAGCAAGATTATTACTTTGTAACTTTGTCACTCATCTAAATCAGATACTGAAACAAGTTCAGCATAAATGAAGAAAATCCTTTTACTTTCAGATACTCACAGTCATATTGATGAAAAAATATTGAAATATGTTCATCAGGCAGATGAAGTCTGGCATGCCGGTGATATTGGTGATTTAAAAGTGACCGATACAATAAAATCATTGAAACCATTACGAGCGGTTTATGGCAATATTGATGATGATAAAGCGCGAATGGAGTTTCCGTTGAACAATCGTTTCCTTTGTGAAGGTGTCGATGTCTGGATTACGCATATTGGCGGTTATCCCGGAAAATATAATCAAAGGATCAGAACAGAAATCCAAAACAATCCACCGAAACTTTTCATTTGTGGACATTCGCATATTCTAAAAGTGCAGTTTGATAAAACGTTGAATTTATTGCACATGAATCCCGGGGCATGCGGTATTTATGGTTTTCATCAGGTGCGGACGATGTTGCGTTTTGAAATTGACGGCGATAAAATTCAGAATTTGGAAATTATAGAATTAGGAAAGAAATAAAGAACCTGAAACGGGTTCAGGTTAAATAAAAAACCCGAACCAATGGTTCGGGTTTTTCGCAGCACTAAAAAACTAAGTTTATAGGTTTATCGCAGTCGATCCACAGATTTTACGAGATCTTCGTCCTTTTTTATGGCTTTGTTGGCCAAAACCAAAATTACGATAGAAAGAATAGGTAAGAACATCCCAACACCCTTCTCAGAAATAGCTGTTTCTCCAGATGCGGTTAGTGTTCGATACACAAATAATCCTAATAAAATTAAATTCAATATCATATTCAATCTGCCCATGACAAATTGTTGTTGTCTTTTTTTATGTGATAAAATACTTAATATAGATAGAGTAGTACTCAATCCAAATAAAACCACATAAACTATATTGGATACAAAACGATAAGGTTTTCCTGCTGCATCATACCACAACGGAAATACATATGGTAAAACCGTAGTTATAATTATGCAGGCGATCAAGTAATAAGTTTGTGGTCTAAACATCTCTTTTTCGAATAATCTGATGCAAAAATAAAGTTTCTTTTTAATAAAATACTATTGCATGATAAAATTTTATTTGTATTATTGCATAACAAATCCGTAAGAACTTCATCAATCGGATTATTCTAAGCATTAACATCTACCCTCATTTTTACATTCCCATTATAACGATTACGATATAAATACTATTTATGTTTAACATTTCTGCCCTCAAAGAAATGAAGCTTGCTGAGCTTCAGGAAATTGCCAAATTAGCAAAAACAATTAAAGTTACCGGTGCCAAAAAAGATACGCTTATTGCGCAAATTTTGGAACACCAAAACAGTGGTGCTGCCCAAGATGAACCAAAAGCCACTGTAGAAAAACCAGCCGATAATAAAACAAAACGAGCTCGTATTTCGCCAGAAGCAAAGAAAGAAGCTGAAAACAGTCAAAATGATTTGTTTGCTGAAGAAGCTCAATTTGTTGACACGAGCGTTAGCGAACTGGCGCAGCAAAAACCAGCTTTTGAAAATAAAAATCCAAAATTCAAAAAACCACTTTTTGAAAAAAAGAATAACAACACTTCCAAAACAGATTCTGAACAACAACCAACAGAAAGTGATTTAGAAGTTGGAGAGATTGCTTCGTCCATCGCAACAACTGTTGAAGGTAATAACGAACATACGGAACAAACAGAAGCGAATCCAAACCAAAACAATGATGGCAATCAGGCTCAAAAGCAAAAGCCGCATAACCCAAACCAAAACGGGAATAATGGAAACGCCAACGCAAATAACAACAATCCAAATTTTAAAGGTAAAAAACAAAATAATTTTCGGGATTCAGATTTTGAGTTTGACGGAATTATTGAAAGTGAAGGCGTACTCGAAATGATGCCTGATGGCTATGGTTTCCTGCGTTCTTCAGATTATAACTATTTGGCTTCACCTGATGATATTTATCTTTCGACTTCACAAATCAGATTGTTTGGTTTAAAAACCGGAGATACTGTAAAAGGTGTGGTTCGCCCTCCAAAAGAAGGCGAGAAATTTTTTCCTTTAGTAAAAGTTTTAAAAATAAACGGACATGATCCGCAAGTCGTTCGTGACAGAGTTTCATTTGAACATTTAACTCCAATATTTCCACAGGAAAAATTCAATATTGCGGATAAGCAAACCAGCGTTTCTACCAGAGTAATTGATTTATTTTCTCCAATCGGAAAAGGACAACGTGGAATGATAGTCGCGCAGCCAAAAACCGGTAAAACGATGTTGTTGAAAGACATTGCGAATGCCATTGCTGCAAATCATCCTGAAGTTTATTTGATAGTTTTACTGATAGACGAACGTCCTGAAGAGGTGACCGATATGCAACGAAGTGTTCGTGGTGAAGTTATCGCTTCTACCTTTGACAGAGAGCCTTCTGAGCACGTTAAAATTGCAAATATTGTTCTTGAAAAAGCAAAACGTTTGGTAGAATGTGGTCACGATGTTGTGATTTTATTAGATTCTATTACGCGTTTGGCAAGAGCTTATAATACTGTTCAGCCAGCATCTGGAAAAGTGCTTTCTGGTGGAGTTGATGCGAATGCGCTGCAAAAACCAAAACGTTTCTTTGGAGCTGCTCGTAATGTAGAAAATGGCGGTTCATTAAGTATCATCGCAACAGCATTAACAGAAACTGGTTCAAAAATGGACGAAGTAATCTTTGAAGAATTTAAAGGAACAGGTAATATGGAATTGCAATTGGATAGAAAAATTGCCAACCGTAGAATTTTCCCTGCTATCGATTTAACTTCTTCAAGTACGCGTCGCGACGATTTATTATTAGATCCAAATACATTGAAACGTATGTGGATTCTGCGTAAGTTCCTTGCCGATATGAATCCGGTGGAAGCAATGGATACGATTAATGATAAGATTAAGAAAACCCGAAACAACGAAGAATTCCTCATCTCGATGAATGATTAAAATATAAAATCCCAACCTTAGAGTTGGGATTTTTTTTGGCACGGGCTTTGGGTAGCAGTTGGCAACCTTTAAAACCAACTCCTTATGAAAACCAACCGCTTGCTCAGAATGTTATCCCTATTGGCTTTTTTATTATTAATGGCACCGTTTTACGATATGTGCAATGGTCGCGGAATGAAATCTGCAGATGCGAATGCGGAAGTTGCAGTAGATTCAACAGCTGTAGCTCCTGATAGTTTATCAGCTGTAATTGATACATCTCAGGTTAATAAAGTTGATATTGATACTATTAGTAATTCAGTGAAAGCCGAAGAAATACCTTTTTATCAGAAAGCTTATGAATTTATTGATGATGACAATTCCGAAAGTGCATTTGAATATTCAAAAATATTTATTGACCAAGCTCAGGAATTCAATTATAAAGAGTATAAAAAAGGAATCAAAAAAGACGGATGTAGTGGTTTATTTTTCCATTTAAAAAATCTCTGTTTTTTGTTTATTTCCATATTAACCTTTCTCAATCTCATTTTTTCATTTTCGAAAAAGACAAATTGGATTTATAAAATATCAAAAGTTAACTTAATTCTTCTTTTTGTTACAGTAATTTGTTTATTTCTGGAAGGTTGGTTTGAAACAATCACCCAAATCAAATGGGGTTATTATGCTTTTATAATTACCAATATTCTTATTTTCTATTACTCAAAAACAAATAAATCCCCAATCCTAAATCGCAATTCCTAAATCAAAAATGTCATCTTGTCATACATTTTTCGCAATAAATACTCAAAAACTGACAATTTATTTTGATTTGCCGCTTGGCACAGTCATTGCCTTTGGACAAACCAAGTTATAAAAAACAGACAACTCAAAATATAAAAATTAAAGAAAATGGGAAAAATAATTGGAATTGATTTAGGAACAACAAACTCGTGCGTTTCAGTAATGGAAGGGCAGGAAGCTGTAGTAATTCCTAATTCTGAAGGTAAAAGAACAACACCATCTATCATTGCTTTTGTAGAAGGCGGTGAAATTAAAGTTGGTGATCCTGCCAAAAGACAAGCGGTAACCAACCCAACAAAGACAGTTGGTTCTATCAAACGTTTTATGGGACACACTTATGCTGAAACTACAGGCGAAGCTAAAAAAATGCCTTATAGTGTTGTAAAAGGTGACAACAATACACCACGTGTAGATATTGATGGTCGTTTATACACACCACAGGAATTATCAGCAATGGTACTTCAAAAAATGAAAAAAACAGCTGAAGACTATTTAGGTCAAACTGTTACAGAAGCAGTTATCACTGTTCCTGCTTACTTTAATGATGCGCAACGTCAGGCTACAAAAGAAGCTGGAGAAATTGCTGGTCTTAAAGTAATGAGAATCATCAATGAACCAACTGCTGCGGCATTAGCTTATGGATTAGACAAAAAAGGACACGATCAAAAAATTGCAGTTTACGATTTAGGTGGTGGTACTTTTGATATTTCTATCCTTGAATTAGGAGACGGAGTTTTCGAAGTATTGTCAACAAATGGCGATACTCACTTAGGTGGAGATGACTTTGACCAAACAATCATTGACTGGTTGGCAGATGAATTCAAAGCTGAAGAAGGAATTGATTTGCGTTTGGATCCAATGTCATTACAAAGAATTAAAGAAGCGGCTGAAAAAGCAAAAATCGAATTGTCATCTTCTGCTGAAACAGAAATCAATTTGCCTTACGTTACGGCTACAGCTTCCGGACCAAAACACTTAGTAAAAAAATTAACAAGAGCTAAATTCGAGCAATTGTCAGATACTTTAGTAAAACGTTCAATGGAACCAGTTGCTAAAGCATTAAAAGATGCAGGTTTATCTACTTCAGATATTGACGAAGTTATCTTAGTTGGTGGTTCTACAAGAATGCCAAGAATTGCTGATGAAGTTGAAAAATTCTTTGGTAAAAAAGCATCAAAAGGAGTAAATCCTGATGAAGTTGTAGCTATCGGAGCTGCTATTCAGGGTGGCGTTTTATCTGGAGATGTAAAAGATGTATTGTTACTTGACGTTACACCCTTATCTTTAGGTATCGAAACTATGGGTAATGTGATGACTAAATTAATCGAGTCAAACACAACTATTCCAACAAAAAAATCGCAAGTATTCTCAACAGCTGCTGACAACCAACCAAGTGTGGAAATCCACGTATTGCAAGGTGAAAGAACTATGGCTGCTGATAACAAAACAATCGGTCGTTTCCACTTAGACGGAATTCCACCATCACCAAGAGGTGTTCCTCAAATTGAAGTTACTTTTGATATTGATGCTAATGGTATCATTAAAGTATCTGCTACTGATAAAGGAACAGGTAAATCTCATGATATTCGTATCGAAGCTTCATCTGGCTTGACCGCTGAAGAAATAGAAAGAATGAAAAAAGATGCTGAGATGAATGCTGATGCTGATAGAATTGCAAAAGAAAGAGCAGAGAAATTGAACGAAGCTGACAGTATGATTTTCCAAACAGAAAGTCAATTGAAAGAATTGGGAGATAAAATTTCTGACGATCATAAAGTAGCAATCGAATTAGCTTTGACTGAATTGAGAATGGGACACCAATCACAAGATTTAGAAGCTATCCAAAAAGGTCTTGACAATGTAAATGCAGCTTGGAAAACAGCTACAGAAGCAATGTATGCACAAGGAGAAGCTGGTCAGGCGCAAGACGCACAGCCACAAGCCGATACTCAAGGTGACAATACACAAGATGTAGAATTTGAAGAAGTAAAATAATGTAGAGACGTGGCATGCCACGTCTAAAAAAGCAGAAAACCGTTCCATGTATTTGGGACGGTTTTTTTATTTAACATTTACCGAATAAATTATTTTGTACATTGGCTGTCTGTTTTTTAAACCCCTTATTTAATTGCTATGAAAAAAATATTTTTGTTTTTGTGTGTTGGATTGTTGTCTTTGAATGGGTTTGCCCAAAAAAAAGCAACACCAAAGAAGTCCACAACAACTGCGTCTGCATTTCCTAAACTCGATAACCTGCAGGTTGAAGTTAAAAATGGTAATTTTCAGGTCACAATTAATGAAAAAGGAAAAGCCAGTGATGCAATGATTGTAAAATCAGCTGATGCTACATTTGCGCCAACAAATTGCAAGTTGAGTTCTTTTACTGCCAGTGGTGTAAAGTTGTATTTACTTACGTGGACAGAAATGAATACCATAAAAACTGGTTCAAAAACAGAAGAGAGAACTACAATTTATTCTGTAATTTATGAGATAGCTTCTAAAAAACAAGTGTATTCTAATTATCAATTGACGAATCACATTACTGAAATCAAGTCTTTGGGTGGTACAGCCGCTACCGAAACGCAGGAAAGACTGAAAAGAGAAGGTTTTGAATTTGCACTAAATCCGGATGGTTCAGTAACCCTGAAAAACAAAACCCAACAAGCTGTTTATGTTTATGACAAAGACAAAATGGAGTTCAAAAAAAAATAAAAAAAATCCTCTCAGAAATGAGAGGATTTTTTGTTTAATATTTATACTTGCTTTTATGGAAAAGGCGACCAAAAAAAGTGCGTTTTTTGACACTAATAGCACCAAGAGTTCCTTCAAGCATTTGAATTGGAATATTCATTTTTAAATCAAAATTGTTTTTCCTTGAATCTTTGATTTGATATTCCATATCGGTTAATCCAACAAAGCTTACAATTAAGGTGTCACCAATATGAGCTTTTATAGCATATTTCCCATCAATATCTGTTTGAACTTTAGTAGATGTTCCTTTAATAGAAACTATAGCTCCAGGCAACGGACCAGTTTTATCTGAAACAATTCCCGAAACTTCAATTTCTTCTTTCAAAGGAGTTGCAATAAACTTTCCTAAAACTCTTCTGTCAGTCTGCTCAACTTTTACTTCTCCTTGTGCTACAGCTTCATTTATACTTAACAAACTTATTAATGCAGTTGTTGTGGCAAGCCAAAGCGTACTTTTTTCTTTTGGCTTAACCAAATCACGATCGAGTTGTGTATTCAAAAATCGTCCGCAGAGATTGTTGTTTTTCTCAAAAGCGTTGATGATTTCCCTGTCAGATGAAGAAGTGAAATCAAATACTTTCTTTTGGCACGAATCACAAAACCTGCCTTTGTCAGCTTGTGTCATGGCTTGCCAGTTTTCGTGACAAGGTTGAGGAATAGAGATATTAATTTTGGTCATAAGAAACATGTTTCTTTATAAGAGTTCTTTTTTGACCAAAAGGTTGGGAGCACTTAAAAAAATTATTCTGAAACTTTTAGCTCAAATGTTTTGTCCCAGTTTTTTCCGGTTACGAAAATGGTATTTGTCTTTTTGTTGTAGGCAATTCCGTTTAAAACATCCGCTTTTGGATTCTTTATCTTTGCTTTTAAAGCTGTTAAATCCAGAACCGCTTCAACAGCACCCGTTTGTGGATTGATAACCGCAATAGCATCTTTTGTCCAGATATTGCCATAAATTTTTCCATTAATCCATTCGAGTTCGTTGACGCTTTTAATTTTACTGTCGTTGGTATACACATTTATAAAATCGGTAAGCTTTTGATTTTCAGGATCCATTGTCCAGATTTTTTCCGTTCCGTCAGATTGATAAATGTTTTTACCATCATTCGTCATTCCCCAGCCTTCGACGTTTTTATCGAAATTAAAAATTTTCAGTTGCTTCATCGTATTGGCATCATATATAAATCCGATTTTGCTTTGCCAGGTTAATTCATAAAGTTTATTGTTCAGCACAGTAATGCCTTCACCAAAATGCTTTTGGTCAATTAGTACTTTTTTATATGCTTTTCCGGTTTTATAATCAATTTTGGCTACATACGATTCACAATCATTCCCTGAACCGGTGCTTTCCATTAAGGTGTCGTTATAAAATTCAAAGCCTTCGGTAAACGCATTGATATCGTGGTCATAAGTGTTGACAACAGTATAATTCAATAATTTAGGAACAATTCCGGAAGCCACTTCTACTCTGGTTTTGGTAGAAATCGTATCGCCTTCGTAATAGACTAAGGCTTTCACGTTTTGATAGCCTAATTTTTTGCCATTCAAATCCAAAGTGAATTTGCCATTACCTTTCACAGAAGAAATCCTTTTATCATTGACAAAATATGCAATACTGTCTATCGTTTTGTTTTTATTGTTTATCAATGTCAAATCTACTTTATCCGTCGCCTGATACATTGTTTTCAATGTGCTGTCATCAAAACTAAAATAGTTTTCTTTGTCGTGTTGACTATCACCACAACTCGCAGCGTTGAGTGCTGATAAAATAATAATTGACGCTAATAAAATGGTAATTAATGGTTTATGGATTCTCATTTGGCATATTTAATTTTTCACTCACAAATATATTTATAAAGCTTTTAAATTCTTGCAAAAAAATAAAAAGATTGTATATTTGCATCGGCAAGTCCTACACGACCAGCTCCTGCAAAATCCTCCAGGATGGGAACATAGCAAAGGTATGTGGTTGAGCGGTGCGATGTAGGTCGCTTGCCATTTTTTTATTCTGAACTTGTTTACACTAAATTTATTTCAGGGTTTCAGAATCTTCCAAATAATTTGAAATTCTGTCCGAACATTGTTTCGGATTTTTTATTCAATCTGAATTCATTTCAGATTCTAACGATTAAACTTTCTTCAATGGTTTTATCATGGCAAATAGTACGATTTCAACTCAAGGAAACCTTTGCCATCGCTTATGGAAATTACACACACAGAGAAGCTTTAATCATAACACTTGAAAAGAGTGGAAGCAGAGGCTATGGCGAATGCACCTCCATTGATTATTATCACATTAACCTTTCTGATTTCGAGCAGATTTTAACCAAAATCAAAACTCAGGTTGAAGGTCAAAGCATAATTCATCCAACCGAATTTTATAACTTTCTTTTATCATTAGAGTTGCCAAGTTTTCTTCGATCAGCATTAGATTGCGCTTATTGGGATTTGTTTGGCAAACTCGAAAAGAAAAGCTTTTTGGAACTGAATAATATCGATTTCAATAAACTTCCGGATTCTTCAATAACCATTAGCGTTGATAGTGTTGAAAATCAAATCAAAAAAATCGAGCAATCTGCCTGGACAAAATTCAAAGTCAAGTGCAATCATTTTAATGAAAATGATATTGCTAAGCTTTTAGAATTGGATACGACTTTAGCTCTCGATTCAAATGGAAGTTTTATCAATGAAAATTGTCTTTGGTTAGAGAATAATGAAACGGTTTCTAAGTTTGCCTATTTGGAACAACCGATGAAACCTGGTTCTGAGAATTATGAAGTTTTGCATGCTGATAAATTTGCCAATTGGATGGCTGATGAAGATTGTCAGGATATTTCAGCCTTAAAAGAATTAAAGCAACATTACAGAAGCATTAATATCAAACTGGTAAAATGTGGCGGATTAACACCAGCTTTAGAAATGATTTCTGTTGCTAAAGAATTAAATTATAAAATCATGATCGGCTGCATGACCGAATCTACAATCGGAATTTCGGCTGGTGCTGTTTTAGCGCCGTTTTGTGATTACGCCGATTTGGATGGCGCGAATTTAATTGCTAATGATATTGCCAAAGGAAGTGAAATTGTAAATGGTAAAATTCATTTGAGCGAAAATCATGGATTGGGAATTTATACTGATTAGTTTTTTATCTTTAACAACTGAAAAATAAGAATATAGAACATAGAAAATAGAGCATAGAGATTCAGTTTAAGATATAACAGTCTATTCTCTATATTCTATTCTCTTTTATCTTTTTTAAAAATGAGCAAAGTAGTTTTAATCACAGGCGGTTCTTCGGGCATCGGAAAAGCCATTGGAGAGTTTTTATTCGATAAAGGATTTACTGTGTATGGAACAAGCCGTAATCCGGAGAAAATTACCAATTCAGTATTCCCTTTGATTGCTTTGGATGTTCGTAATGCTGAAAGTATTAAACAAGCAGTTGAAAAAGTGATTTCTATTTCAAAACGAATTGATGTTGTCATCAACAATGCCGGAGTTGGGATTACGGGACCAATTGAAGAAACGCCAACCGACGAAATGCGGAATAATTTCGAAACGAATTTCTTTGGTCCGATTGAAGTTATCAAAGCGGTTTTACCACAAATGCGTGAACAAAAATCAGGTTTGATTATCAATATTACTTCCATTGCCGGATATATGGGTTTGCCTTACCGCGGAATTTATTCAGCTTCAAAAGGCGCGTTAGAAATTGTATCCGAAGCCATCAGTATGGAAGTCAAAGGATTTGGAATTAACATCACAAATGTAGCTCCGGGAGATTTTGCTACAAAAATCGCTTCTGGAAGATATCACGCACCGCTTATCATTGGTTCAGCTTATGAGATTCCATATGGAAATACGTTGAGTCAAATGGACGAACATGTTGAAAGCGGAAGCAATCCGGATGAAATGGCAATGGCAATCTATCAAATCATTAATGAGAAAAATCCAAAGCTGCATTACAAAATTGGTGCTTTTATGCAAAAGTTCTCTATCATTTTAAAACGAATTTTGCCTGACAGAATCTACGAAAGTGTGTTGATGAATCATTATAAGCTTTAAGGTTCTGAGTTGCTAAGGCACTAAGTGGCTAAGAAAAAAACCTTAGAACCTTAGTGCCTTAGAACCTAAAAAAAATATGTACTTTTGCACCACGAAATTAAAACACAACTTTTTACACATATAAACATTTAGATTATGAAATTTTTTATTGACACTGCTAACTTAAAAGAAATCAAAGAAGCTCAGGAATTAGGCGTACTTGATGGCGTTACAACAAATCCTTCGTTGATGGCAAAAGAAGGAATTACCGGAAAAAACAACATCTTAAAACACTATGTTGACATTTGCAATATTGTCGATGGCGATGTAAGTGCCGAAGTTATTGCGGTTGATTATGACGGAATGATTAAAGAAGGAGAAGAATTAGCTGAGTTACATCCACAAATTGTTGTGAAAGTACCTATGACCAAAGATGGAGTAAAAGCCTGTAAATATTTCTCAGATAAAGGAATCAAAACCAATGTTACTTTAGTGTTTTCAGCTGGTCAGGCATTGTTGGCAGCTAAAGCAGGCGCAACCTATGTTTCTCCTTTCTTAGGAAGATTAGACGATTGTTCTACAGATGGTTTGGCATTGATTCAGGAAATCCGCGATATCTACGATAACTACGCTTTTGAAACTGAAATCCTGGCCGCTTCTATTCGTCACACAATGCACGTTGTAAATTGTGCCAAAATTGGTGCTGATGTAATGACCGGACCATTATCATCAATTTTAGGATTGTTAAAACATCCTTTGACAGATATCGGTTTGGCTCAGTTCTTAGCGGATTATGCTAAAGGAAATCAATAGCCTTCAGCGCTTAGCTGGCAGCTCTTAGAAATAAATAATCCCGATTCTAATTTAAAGAATCGGGATTTCTTTTATATAATAAAAAATGGAGCTGATTGCTATAAGCTGACGGCTAAATTCTACTTCAAATTCTCTTCAAACTGGGAATCAAATATATTGGTAAAAGCATTTTTGATTAATCCTTTGTCATCAAGAATTATCGTTCGGTGTATTTTATTGATTGCCCATTTGTTTTTTATAGTTTCAAAATCAGAGCAATGCAGTTCAGTTACGCCTTGGAACTTATATTTATTTAAAGTTGCTTTCCAATCTTCTTGACTATCATTGATATTTACAGCTACAAAATTATACTGAGGAAATTTAGATTTCAGCGCCATTACTTTAAGGTGAACTGCTTCAAAATGCGACTTGGCTTTTTGAGTCCAGAAGAAAAATATCGTATTTGGTTTAGTCAGACTTGCTAGTGCAATAGAATTTCCGTTTGCATCTATCAAAGGAACTTCGGGTAATGCATTACCAACTTTCAGCATCTGGATAGCATTGCAAATAGCTATTATTTCATTCTTCTTGCTCTTATCGGTCGAGAATTTTTTATAAGTATCTAAAAACTTATTGTTATTAGTCATGTTCTGATCTTCGAGCAAATAGGTAAAAGCAATATTGTTAAGAATATTATTTTTCACCATTTTATTTTTAATCAAAGTATCCGCAATGGTCATTTTATTGATGTTGGTTTTCAAAGCCAAATCTTTTTCACTAAAATGATTGTGATAATTTATCGTCCCCATATTATTCAGCATATGCGACAAGTACATCACATAAGGCGCATAATTTGAAAGTGCTACATTGTTGAAGTCAATATTCTTTCTGTAGTCATAATAATTAGCAGGTAATTTTTCAATCATATCTTCACCGGTTCTGATTTTATGAACCAACGGATATAATTCTTTTTTGGAATAATAATTAAAGTCTAAAGATGCTTTGGCAAAAATATCAAAACCGTCACTCCATTTAATTTCCTGTTTTTTGGAGTTATAAAAAGCTGTCGCTTTAGAATAATTTGAATCGATTTCTTTTGAAAAGTCTTCAAAATTGTCATCGAAATATTCAAACATTTTGTATTTGTCTTTTTCATTTTTCAAATACATTTCCATCAGGAAATTATTTTTTTCTCCGCCACGGCCACAAAAAGCAATTGACTCATCAAATTCTCTCGAATTCACACGAACCATGATACTATCGTTCTTATCAAAATATACATATTGATAT